>NZ_FMYP01000046.1 GCF_900096565.1 Williamwhitmania taraxaci | reverse complement strand
CGTCCCTGTTGCTTTCAGCTGTCGGACATAGTAATTTACCGTATTGCGGTGTATGGCTAAACTTGAAGAACAGCTGCGGTTGCTTTCTCCTTTGATTTTTAACTGAATTAATTGTCGTACATCCATGATATCTATCTTCTTTGCGGCCATATCCCTGATTTAAGTTTCAGCGATAAGATAGAAATCATTCCTTTCAATGGCTCAATGGCGCAATTTGCGTCGAAACGGGTGGCGCAACTTCGACCGAAACAATAGCCTAAATGCACCTAAAAAAGTGGCACAACTTCGACCGAAACGCCTGGCACAACTTGAACCGAAATGGGTGGCACAACTTCGACCGTTTTATCTATTAATTTATCGAATGAATATTTCTGTTTACTCTAAATATGTCTAAAACACACCAACCGATTCTCGCAAGTAGCTCTTAGCTAGCAGTGTTGCTTTTGTTGCATTCGAAATACGGTATCGCTCGTGAGCTATTTCGCGGGCCTTGGCCTTTTTAATCTTATCGAACAGCTGAAGGTAGTATCGGTATGCCAAGTAAACACCTAGGCGTGCTTCTCGCTTTAGCTTTATAATGCCTATAAATGCTTCGTTGAAATCGGCTTGGATGCCATCTTCAATAATCTTCTTCTCTTTTTCAGTAAATTGGGTAAAGTCTACACCTGGGAAATAGACACGGCCAAGCTGCATGTAATCCGCCTTAATATCTCTCAGAAAGTTTACTTTCTGAAAGGCCTCGCCAAGCTTACGGGCGGGTTTTTTGAGTGCTTCGTATTGTGAGTCGTCATCATGGTAAAAAATGCGAAGGCACATTAAACCAACCACTTCGGCGGAACCATAAATGTAGTCCTTAATTTCGTCGTCGTTGTATGTTCTCTTTTGCAAATCCCACTCCATCGATTTAAGGAACGATTCAATGAGTTGATGATCAATGTTGTATTTATTCACAATTAACTGAAAACTCTGGAGTATGGGGTTTGTGCTTATGCCATCATTTATGGCCTTGTAGGTATCTTCCTTAAACCTGAAGAAGAGTTCTTCTTGGTTGTAGCCTTGAAACGAATCCACAATTTCGTCGGCAAAGCGGACAAAGCCATAAACTCCATAAATGGCATCCCTATACTTTGAGTTTAGGAGTCGAACGCCGAGCGAAAAGGAGGTGCTGTATGCACGAGTGGTAAGCTTACTTACGCTTATGCATGTTTTATCGTATAGTTCCATAGCGTTTTACAATTTGTTCGGTTGCTAATTTTGAGGATATAACAGCCATAGGAAGTCCGGTACCTGGCACCGTGCTCGAGCCTACATAGAATACATTTTCGAAAACCTCATCGGTATTTTTTGGTCGGAAAGCTCCAATTTGGTTAAGGTCATGAGCCAGCCCAAGGCCGCTTCCCTTGTATAGGTTAAACATGTTTTGCCAATCGATGGGGTCAATAATGGTTTTAGTAACTAGGTTTCCCTTTATGTCGAATCCAACGCGCTCCGAAAGGTCTGTCATAATGTCGTCGGCCAGCTGTTCGCGGTCGTTCCAGTCCGGTTTGTAGCGAAGGTCGGGAACGGGGCAAAGCACAAAGAGGTTTTCATGGCCCTCGGGTGCTGTGGTGGGGTTACTTTTGCTGCTAGCATTCACGTAATAGTAAGGTTGCTGAAGGCTAATGGAGTTTTTAAACACCTTTCCAGCATACTCCTCAAAGTTGTTTCGGAGGTAGTAGTTATGGTGTGCCATCTTATCAATTTTACCTTTAACTCCCAGATACATGGTGAATGGCGCAAGCGTCCATTTTTGCTTATCGAGCTTTTCGTTGGAGAACTGTTTACGGTTAAACACCTTTCCTCGGAAATAGGCAGCATCGCTATTAATCACAAAGATGTCGGCTTCCCACCGCTTTCCGTTTTGGTCGATAAGGGCCGCTAACTCTCCTTCCTTATCCTCAAATCCAACAATTTCGGTGTGGTAGGTAATGTTGATGTTGGCTTTCTCCAACTCCTTCAGCATGCCCACAACTATTTGATACATTCCGCCCTCCACGTTGTGGTAGCCATCGTGCACCAGTTCGGTGTAGGTAAGAAGGCTATATATTGCAGGAGTATCGAATGGAGTGGCACCTAAAAAGAAGGCCACCAACGAAAAAATAACCTTTACCTCATAGGAGCTGAAATGACGGTTTAGCTCGCTCCACATACTCCGAAGCATCATAGGGGCGTGCCGCATGGGCACCGTAGCCAAAGTTGCTAGAAACTGTGGTAGTGAGTTGAAATTCTTGCGAATAACTTTTCCCTCGGTATCATGAAAAAGTCGTCCCGCTTTCTTAAGGAACTTGGTCATCTTTGCCTCAAAGTCTGGCTCAATTCCCTTAAATTCGTTGGCCAATTTGGCAATGTCTTTATATATTAAGTAGTTCCTTTCGCTTCCTGCAAAGTTCACCGAATAGAGTGGATCCAACTCAATGAATTTAAACGGCATTTCGATGCCGCAGTAGTCCACAAACTCCTTAAATTCGTAGCTCATGCTGAAGAAGGAGGGAGCCAAATCGAAGGTGAAGCCATCTTTTACCAGCTGGTTCAGCCTTCCACCGGCTTGCTTGTATTTCTCAACCATCTCCACTTTATAACCATTTCGCGACAATCTAAGTGCAGTGGTTAATCCTCCAAGACCGGTTCCAACTATTAGGGCTTTCTTTTGCATGCCATCTGTTTTTATTATTGTCTTTTGTTTGGTTGCTTTTATTTATTGGTTAACATCAAAAACCGTAAAATGTTTATATTACCATGAGAAAACATAAACAATAAGAATTTGTTAACCGTAATAATTTCAAAATAATTTCATAAATTTAACGAAAAGAACAATACTGCGCAATGGGAAAATTAAAAATAGGAGTTGTAGGAAGCGGAGTTGCCGGCATGGCTTCGGCAATTCGCATGGCCATTAAAGGTTTTGATGTTCACGTGTATGAGCAGAGCGAAGTGGCCGGTGGAAAGTTGAATCAACTCAACGGGAATGGTTATCGATTCGATACAGGACCATCGCTGTTTACATTGCCACAGTTGCTCGACGATCTTTTTACTGCTGCAGGGAAGGAAGCCTCATCTTATATCCGGTATAATCGGTTGGATGTTGTTACTCGCTACTTTTATCCCGATGGAAGTGTGCTTAATGCCAATGCTGACCCAGTTGCGTTTGCAGATGAGTGCAGCGCGACTTTTGGTGAGCCTGCCCATAATATTCTCAATTACCTAAAGGAATCAAAGTTGCTGTATGAGCTTACTGCAAATCTCTTTATCTTCTCACCGTTTCCTACCTATAAAGTATTTAGTAGCCCCGAGGCTAAACTGCTTGCCCGGAATCCCCGACGGTTACGGGCGTTTACCACAATGCATCAGGTAAATGTAAAATCGTTTGCCGATAGTCGGATTGTTCAACTTTTCGATAGGTATGCTACCTACAATGGCTCCAATCCATACAAAGCCCCTGGCACACTTACAATGATACCTCACTTAGAACACAATGTAGGTGCCTTCTTCCCGGAGAAGGGTATGCGGCAGGTATCCGAAGCGTTGGAAGCATTAGCGCTCGACGTTGGCGTAACTTTTCATTTCTCAAGTGCGGTTGGTAAAATCCTGACAGATAAGAATGGTGTAACCGGTTTGCTCGTTAAGGGGGAGGAGGTCAAATTCGATGCTGTGGTAAACGATACCGATATCTTTTATGCCTATCCAACTCTTTTACCTGAAAAGAAATTACCTTGGCTATACAAGCAGCAGGAACCATCAACTTCTGCCCTGATTTTCTACTGGGGTGTTAAAACAACGCATCCGCAGCTAGAGTTGCATAATATTCTCTTCTCCGAAAACTATCGGAAGGAGTTTGAAGAGATGGAGCGGGGACGAATATCAACCGATCCTACAGTCTATCTCTTTATTAGTTCAAAGCAGGTTGCTTCCGATGCTCCTGCTGGGTGCGAGAATTGGTTTACAATGATTAATGTTCCTCCAGATACCGGGCAAAACTGGCCCAAGCTGGTTGAGGAGTGTAGGGTTTCGATACAAGCAAAAATCAAGGCAATGCTTGGAATTGATTTGAAACCTATCATTGAATTTGAGCGAGTAATCGATCCACCAACCATTGCACGAACAACTTCGTCGTTTGGTGGTTCTCTTTATGGTATTAGCTCCAACGGAATGATGGCAG
The DNA here is from genome assembly GCF_900096565.1 of Williamwhitmania taraxaci. Lineage (NCBI taxonomy): Bacteria > Pseudomonadati > Bacteroidota > Bacteroidia > Bacteroidales > Williamwhitmaniaceae > Williamwhitmania > Williamwhitmania taraxaci. The sequence continues at coordinate 27,926 of NZ_FMYP01000046.1, read as the reverse complement.
CATTTAGCCGACACCCAAACCATAGAAAGAGTATTCCTGGGCTTTACTTTGTTGGCGGTAGCGTGCATCCGGGAGGTGGAATTCCCCTTTGTCTTGCTTCTGCAAAAATTGTGGATGATTTGGTTTCTTCCCCGCACAATAGCTGTAACCTATAAATGCAATTTGTAAGAATGAAGACATTAAAACTTGTAGTGATATCCTTAGCAATTGCTCACGCTATTGGGGTTTTCGGAATTGCCATCTGCCTGCATCGGCCCGAACTATTTGCTCTTACTTGGGTGTTTTTGCTGGTAAGCATGGCCGTATTACTACTTTTTCAGCAATCGTATAGCTGGTATCAGTTGCCCATTGCCTTGGCTATTGCTACTATCGGATTTGTTGCCGAAGTAGTTGGCATACATACTGGTTTGCTTTTTGGTAATTACAGTTATGGTGCATCACTGGGCATAAAAATGTTCGATGTACCTTTAATTATTGGCTTAAACTGGTTAATGCTGGTTTATACTAGCCGAGTTATTGTCGAAAAGTATTTTAGCAGCGCTGTGATTCGAGTTGTAGCTGGGGCACTTTTACTGGTTGCTTACGATTTGCTGGTGGAAATCCCCGCAGGACGGCTTGATATGTGGACATGGAGGGATGGAACTCCCGGAATTGCAAACTTTATTGGCTGGTTTGGAGTTGCTTTATTGATGCACACTATTGTTGAGGTTATGGAATTTCGTTTCAGAAATTATATTGCTATACCGTTGTTTATCATTCAATTTGTTTTTTTTGGACTATTAACTCTACTCTTTTTTGTAATTTAGAATAGTGCACATGACGTTATAACAGAGATATGATTAAAACTAACCATAATAGGCTGTATGCATGGTTCTTTGATAGGTATATTGGCTATATTCTGAAGAAGCAATTTCGTGAGATCAATATTACCGGGCATGTGGAGCATAAAGAGCGACCAATCCTAATTATTGGAAACCATTTTAGCTGGTGGGATGGTTTCTTTATCCTTCACCTTAACCGAATGGTGTTTAAGCGGAAGTTTTACATAATGATGCTGGAGGAGCAGCTTAAGCACCGCTTGTTTCTTTCTCGTATTGGCGCTTATTCTATATTTCCTGGAACTAAGTCGGTAATCGAGTCGCTGAACTATACTGTCGACCTTCTTAACGATTCCAGCAATATGGTTGCCATTTTCCCTCAAGGCGAGATTGAAAGTGCCTATACCTCAACCTTCCGGTTCGAGAAGGGACTTCAGTTCGTATTGAATCGATCGACTTCGCAAACACCTATCTGCTTGGTTTTTATGGTAACTTTAGTCGATTACTATTCGCACCGTAAACCTTCTTTAACTATTGCTGTTGAGGAGTATAAGGATTTTGGAACCGCGGATGCCGCAAGTGTTGAAGATGCTTACAATGAGTTTTTTCAGCGAACAATACAGCGTCAAAATGCACTTTATAAATAGTTATGGAATACGTTGGATGGTTTGTTATTGGATTTCTAGCCCTTAGGTTTTTGGTTGCTTTTCTCAACTGGATTTCGAGCCCCTACCTGCCGAAAATGCAAGCAGAGGATCTTGCCTTAGTATCAATACTAATTCCGGCACGAAACGAGGCAGAGAACCTTCCAAATCTAATGCGTACACTATGCCTTAGTAACTATAAGAATGTTGAAGTGTTGGTTTATGACGACGCCTCCATTGATAATACAGCCGAGGTGGCTAAATCATTTTCGGATCAGATTCCGTTGCGCGTAATCACCGGAATTCCATTGCCCGAAGGATGGCTAGGCAAGAGCCATGCATGCTATCGTCTTGCCCTCGAAGCTAAAGGAGACTATTTATTATACCTTGATGCTGATGTAACGATTGAGCCCACATTAGTGGCACGGTTGGTTGCTTATACTCGAAAGCGTAACTTAGCACTACTCTCTATTTTCCCGTTTCAGGTAATGGTAACTCGTGGCGAGAAGATTGTTGTGCCGGTTATGAACTGGATTCTTTTGACTCTCTTACCGCTTGTATTGGTGAGGCTTTCGCGTAAGGTTTCTCTTTCGGCGGCTAATGGTCAACTGATGTTTTTTGATGCAAGTATATATCGAAAAAATCAGTGGCACAGTGCAGTTAAAGATGTTAGGGTGGAAGATATTGCTATTGCTCGTCTTATTAAACGAAAAAGACTTAAAATGGCAACGCTGCTTGGGTCTGGAGAGGTGCGCTGCCGGATGTATTCGGGATATCAGGAGGCCATTGCTGGACTTTCGCGTAGCTTACCCGCTTTTTTTGGGAATAGTCTTCTTTTTACATTTGTATTTACCTTCCTTACTACTTTCGGTTTCTTAATAATTTTCCTCTCTTTGCCATGGATTTATGGATTCGTATACCTTCTGGCTGCTATCTTTACTCGATTATTTGTTTTAATGGCATCTAAACAATTTTCTTTGTTCAATGTTTTAACTATGCTTCATCAACATTATGCGTTTATACGTATAGTTAAGCAATCAATAGATGCAAAAATTAAAGGGAAAACAGAATGGAAAGGAAGAGATATATCGGCTTAGTAGTAGCCTTCATTTTTATGGTAACCTCGCTATCGGTTAGGGCTTTGGAACCTACAGCCGTTGAGCTATACCGCTGCAAGCTCTATAATACTTATGTCGAAGGAAATGTTAGCCAATGGGTTAGATTCTTGCCAGAAATGGAAAAGATTAATGCAACTCATCCAAGCAGCGAATTGCTCTTGGAGATTGCCCGAACGCGCTATGGGTTAGTTGCTTTTCTTATCAATGAGAAAAAGGGAAAAGGGGCACTTGTTGATCTCGACAAGGGACTTGCTAACGTTGAGTCTTTGTTAATTCAAAATCCGAAGAATGCAGAAGCTATGGCACTTAAGGCATCTTTTTTGGCATTCACTGTAGAATTGAGACCATTTGGGGCACCAATAAATGGGCCAAAGAGTTTGCGAATAATCGATTTGGCGCTTAACACCGCCCCCATGAATGCGTATGTTTTAATTGATAAGGCCAATGCTAAGCAGTTTACCCCTTATATCTTTGGGGGCGACCTTGAAGAAGCGGTTGGGTTTTACCTAAAATCCATTGCTGCTTTCGAGAAGATGGATCCAAACCAATGTCGCTGGGTTTACGTAAATGCCCTTGCAAACCTCGGAACTTGCTACTACAAATTGGACGAGTATGCAAAGGCGGAGGCCATCTACAAAAAAGCCTTGGTAATTGCCCCCGAGTTCGACTGGGTAAAGATGCACCTACTACCAGAAGTGCAAGCAAAACTGAAGAAAAAGTAGTTTAAAAGAAATTTCTGTTGTAGTTAATGAATAATCTGTTTCTGTCATGTCAAAACTCTTTTCACCACTCACCATTAAGGATGTAACCTTTAGTAATAGGATTGTCATTTCGCCAATGTGTACGTATTCGGCCATTGATGGTTTTGCTAGCGATTGGCACTTGGTACACCTAGGTAGTCGCGCCGTTGGAGGTGCCGGCTTAATTATAATCGAAGCCACTGCAGTTTCGGCTGAAGGGCGTATTTCGGCCCATGATTTGGGAATCTATAAAGAGGAACACATAGAGATGCTTGAGAGGATTACCGCTTTTATTCATCAACAGGGAGCGGTGGCTGGAATTCAGCTGGCGCATGCTGGACGTAAAGCCGGCTGTGCTCGATCGTGGGAGGGCGGAAAGCAACTTAAAAAAGAGGAGGGTGGTTGGACTACTATTGCTCCTTCGGAAGTTGCTTTTAATAGCGACGATGAAATCCCCGAGGCTCTAAGCATTGAAGGTATAAAAATGATTATCTCCAACTTCCGCCGAGCTGCCTTGCGCTCGTACAAGGCTGGATTTAGAGTGGTTGAAATACATGCCGCGCACGGTTACCTTCTACATCAGTTTCTATCGCCACTAAGCAACCACCGAACCGATGAATATGGTGGAAGTTTTGAAAACCGAATACGTTTACTTGTGCAAGTTGTGGAAGCAGTTAAGGAGGTATGGCCCCAAAACCTGCCTCTATTTGTGCGTATCTCTGCTACCGATTGGGTTGAAGGTGGTTGGAATGTTGATGAATCCGTTAAGCTTGCCCACATACTAAAACAACTAGGAGTCGACCTGATTGATACTTCTTCGGGGGGAATGGTGCCCTATGCAAAGATTCCACTGGCGCCGGGATATCAGGTTTCCTTTGCCGAGCGTATAAAAAGAGAAGTAGGAATCATGACTGGAGCCGTTGGACTTATAACTGATGCACAGCAGGCAGAGGATATTCTGCAACAAGAGCAAGCCGATCTTATCCTTATTGCCCGCGAATCGCTCCGAAATCCCTACTTCCCACTCAACGCAGCAAAGCAGCTGGGCGACGATATCGATTGGCCAATCCAATATTTGCGTGGTAAACTGTAATTGCCATTAACGCATTTCGTAGTTACTCGTAAACGCAAAGGCAAACCAACTGATGGTTTGCCTTTGCGTTTACTGGCATATGGAAAACTATGACTAAAATAAGCACAATTGGGTTTTCTAGTTAGTTTGTAGCAAGGTGATTTTACGAGACCAGATTCACTAATTCCCATACCGGAAACTCCGAGCATCCGAACGAAGAGAGTTCACGAGCCTATCGAGTAAAAGCAGAATATTTCAGTCCTTTTTCCGGAACCGCTCCGTTGCCAAAAGATCTGCTTTTGACCAGCTATACTTGGCCAAAATGGATTCTAATATGTCCATTCAATGTTTCTAACAAGCGATAACAATTGCAATTGCAAGAATAACAAATTCTAAAAAGATACCTCGTAATTCGTTTTTATGATGTACCTTGCTTTATTCTTAATCAGATAATTTATTTTTTGTCATTGGAAATGATTAACCATTAATATTATTTATTTATGGAGAAGCATATTTCAGAAATTATAGATATCTCCGGTCTTAATCTCCTTCTGGAGAAATATACTGTTTTGACACATATGGGGACTGCTGTCCTCGACCTGGAAGGTAAAGTTCTAATTGCAACAGGTTGGCAGGATATCTGCACTAAGTTCCACCGGATTAACAAGGATACCTGCAAAAACTGTGTGGAAAGTGATACTTCTCTGGCAAACAACATCAAAAGTGGCATGCCATTTAATATGTATAAATGTTTGAACGGAATGACTGATGTTGCTTTTCCTATTAAAATAAACAACGAACAAGTAGGTACCTTCTTTATTGGTCAGTTTCTTTCGGAGAAGCCCGATCTTGATTTTTTTAAAAAACAGGCTCATAAATATGGGTTTGATGAGGAAAAATATTTGAAGGCATTGTCTAATGTTCCTGTGATTAGTGACGAGGATGTAAAAAAGAGTATGGATTTCCTTTCTCAACTTACCTTGTTAATTGGGGAAATGGGATTGGTTGGGTTGCAACTTATAGAAAATGAACTATTAAAAGCCAAAGAAATTGCAGAAAAAAGTGAGATATTCCTCAATAATATTATCAACAGCATGGGCGACCCGGTTTTCGTGAAGGACGACCAAAGCAGACTTCTTATTGTAAATGATGCATTTTGTAAAATATTTGATCTTGGGAGGTCTGATATTATAGGAAAAACACTTGCCGAAGATGTGACTCCTGAGGAGCGGGAAAGTTTTTTAAGGATTGATAAGCAGGTGCTCATAGATGGGAAGGAAAATATAAATGAGGAATTACTTACTGTAAGAGATGGCCAATCGCGAACAATTTCTACAAGGAAGACACGATTTAGTGACAATAATGGTAATAAATTTCTTGTTGGATCAATTCGTGACATTAGCGATCTCAAAGGGGCAGAAGAGGCCTTACAGGCGAAAATAAAAGACCTAAATGGATTCTTTTCAGTGGTGCTCGACCTTCTATGTATTGCTGATACCGACGGTAATTTTCGGTTATTGAACCCTGCATGGGAGAAGACCCTTGGATACACAATGGAAGAGCTCATGGCTAAGCCTTTTCTTGACTTCACTCATCCTGATGATCTTCAACCTACTCTAGATGTGGTTTCAAAACTCGCCTCACAGGAGGCAGTAATATGTTTTGTCAACCGTTATCGCTGCAAAGATGGTACTTACAGATGGCTCGAGTGGCAGTCTGCTCCCTCTGGAAAACTGATTTATGCTGCGGCACGTGATATTACAGATCGCAAATTAATGGAAGAAAAACTGAATAAATATGTAATAGATCTGAAAAGGTCTAATGAAGAGTTGGAACAATTTGCATATGTTGCATCTCACGATCTTCAGGAACCATTGCGAATGGTATCAAGTTTTACACAGCTTCTCGAGCAGAAGTATTCAGACAAACTTGATACTGATGCCCACGATTTTATCCACTTTGCAGTAGATGGTGCCAATAGGATGCAAATGCTTATCAATGATCTGCTTGAGTTTTCACGAGTCACCACTCGAGGCAAAGAGTTCATCAAACTCGATACTTCTTCGGTATTGGGTCAGGCAATTAATAATCTTCATGCCAAAATAACAGAGACATGCGCTATTGTTACCAGTGATGATCTTCCTTTTGTTGTAGGTGATGAATCACAACTGATTCGGTTGTTTCAGAACTTAATTGATAACGCAATTAAATTTAGGTCTGAAGGGACTTCAATCATTCATATATCATGCCATTCTGAAGCGGGATATCACCAATTCTCGGTCAAAGACAACGGCATTGGAATAGCTCCTCAGTATTTTGAAAGGATATTCCAAATCTTTCAACGACTCCACACCAAAGTTCAATACCCCGGAACAGGAGTAGGCCTAGCCATCTGCAAAAGAATAATAGAACGGCATAATGGCAAAATATGGCTAGAATCCGAGGTTGGTAAAGGAACTACATTCTATTTCACGATTAATAAATAAAATGTGACTGAAAATGAAAAATCTAGATTCTATTAAACCTGTTAGCATTCTTCTGGTTGAAGATAATCCGGGAGATGCCCGTCTGGCAAAGGAAGCCTTGAAAGACAGCAAAATCATAAATGTCATAAACCATGTGGAAGATGGCGTAGAAGCAATGGATTATTTGAATAAAAAGGGTAAATATTCGGAAGTTGAACGACCCGATATAATCCTTCTCGACCTGAATCTTCCAAGGAAAGATGGCCGGGAGGTTTTGCAAGAAATCAAAGAGAATGATGATTTGAAAAGAATCCCTGTAGTAGTTTTAACAATTTCAAAAGCGGAAGAGGATATTCTGAAATCATATAATCTTCATGCCAATTGCTTCATAACAAAACCAATTGACCTGAATCAGTTTATGAAGGTTGTTAAATCTATTGAGGATTTTTGGTTAACTATTGTCAAACTACCAAATGGTAAATAAATCTGTCCCATGGATACCATTAGTGTCCTTATAATAGAAGATAATCAGGGCGATGCTAGGCTGATAGAGGAATATCTTAGATTGGATTTAAGTGTTACGTATTCAATACACTTCACCTCAACTCTTGCCGATAGCCTTTTGCGTATTAGAGGACAGAAATTTGATATTATACTTGTCGATCTTGGATTACCTGACAGCCAAGGCATGAGTACTTTTGATGAGATTGTTTCAATCAATCCAAGGAGCCCGATAGTAATTATTACTGGCGTAGATAATGAGAATCTTGGTATTGAAGCGATTCGTAAAGGAGCTTTGAATTACCTGCCGAAAAATCAGGTCAATGCAATATTACTAAATCGTACCATTAAGCACTCAATTCAGCTGAAGAGAATAAATGAAGAATTATTCGAAACAAGGGAAAAATACAAGAGTATTTTTGAGGAAGCGCCAAATATGATCTTATCTCTTGATTCAGAGGGAATTATTCTGGATTGTAATAATAGAACATATTTATTACTTGGATATACTAAAGATGAATTAGTTGGCCAGTCTTTTACAAAGATGTTTTATCCGGCTTCTGCTGAGAAAGCAACACAATCGCTACGCGAGATATTCAAAACCGGATTAATCTGTTCTGATGAACTCAAAATGGCAAGAAAAAATGGTGAGGAAGTTACCGTGCTTGTGAACTCATCAGTTTTGAATAATAGTATAGGTGAAGAGTTAAGAGCGTACTGCATTATAGAGGATATTACCGGACGAAAACGTTTGGAGGAGGAGATTCGAGTAAGCGAAGTAAAACACAGAACCTTGTTTGAGACGATGCTCCAGGGCGTGATTTACCAGGCAGCAGATGGAGCAATAATATCTGCAAATAAAGCTTCTGAACGAATTTTAGGATTGACTCTCGATCAGATGATGGGACGAACATCTTTTGATCCCCGCTGGAAAGCAATTCATGAAGATGGCTCCGACTTTATAGGAGAAGCCCATCCATCGATTGAGGCTCTTAAAACAGGGAAAGAAATAAGTAATGTAGTAATGGGAATTTTCAATCCTCAAAATGAAAGAACTACCTGGATAAATGTAAACGCCGTACCTCAGTTTGTGGCCGGAGAAAGTATTGCATATCAGGTCTATACAACATTTGAGGACATTACCGACCGAAAAATAATTGAGCAGGGGTTGATCTCAGCTAAAGAAAAAGCGGAAGAAAGCGATAAGTTAAAAACTGCATTTCTTCGTAATATTTCTCACGAAATAAGAACACCATTAAATGCTATTGTTGGATTCAGTTCATTACTCGATAACCCGAGACTGTCTATTGAAAAACAGAGATCCTTCATCGAGACTATTAATCGGAGCAGCGATCACTTACTTGCTATTGTCAATGATGTTGTTGAATTCTCAAATATTGAAGCAGGCATTTTGCAACTCAATAAAGATGAGTTTAATTTGAATACAATAATGAATGATTTATATAACCGGTTCAATACGCTTATATCTGGAAAAAGTCTGGAATTTGGTTTTGATATCGGGCTCTCTGATCCTGCAGCCAATATCATAACAGACGTGACAAAACTTACCCAGATTCTCTCCAACTTGACTAATAATGCTCTCAAATTTACTTCGCAGGGGAAAATAAATATTGGGTACAGTCTTATCGACGGTAATATACAGTTTCATGTATCCGATACTGGAATTGGAATATCCGAAGACAAATTCACCAAGATTTTTGACCGTTTTTATCAGGTTGAACATTCAGAAGCTCGACTATGCGAGGGAACTGGGCTTGGTTTATCAATCTGTAAAGCATATGCTGAACTTTTGGGAGGAAAAATGTGGGTGACATCAACACAAAATGAAGGTTCAACCTTCTTTTTCACAATACCTTATGATATTGTAAAAAACAAAAATATAGGTGATCATCATATTTCTGAAGAAAAGAATTCAGAAGTACTTACTACAAAAATTGTATTGGTAGCCGAGGATGATGTAATTAATTTTGAGCTCGTTCGAGAATTATTGTCGGATCTTAATATTAAAGTACGCCACGCTTTAACTGGCAGCAATGCAATACAATTATGCAAAATAGAACCACCTGATCTTATTCTTATGGACCTTAGGATGCCGGATATGGATGGTTTTGAAGCAACAAAACGTATTAAAGAATTCTTACCTGATATCCCTGTTATAGCCTTGACTGCTTATTCTACCGAAATTGACAGAAACAAAGCATTTTCATGTGGTTGTTCCGATTTTGTGACAAAACCTTTTACGAGAAAGGTGTTGATATCCAAGATCAATGAACACTTATTTAGATAGAACGTTCTGAACGTATTAACCCTTCCTGTGCTGTCAGATATATTTGGAGTTTGTTTATGACCCGCTCAATCAGGAACCAATACTGTTGCAAATCACAACGGTATTGGTTTACTTCTTTTTCAGACAGCAAGTCGCCGAGTTTGGTTAAAAATAACCTCAAACCGTCATTTTTCCCCTTATGAATTGCAAAATTGGAAGGTTAAAAGCCTTATAAAGTCTTGTTTATAGTCATTTGCAATTTGAAAAAATAACCATTACCTTGTTCGCTTTGTCGCTGTTGGAATTTTGTATTAGAAACGAACATGCATATGAGTTATCCAGTTTATTCCACAATTGCTGCCTCTGGCAGATACATTCCCACCCAAGTTGTAAAGAATGAAAATTTCTTGAACAATGAATTCTTTAATGCTTCTGGCGTAAGAATAGAAAAGTCTAATCAAGAGGTTATCGAAAAATTTCATCAGATTACGGAAATTAGCGAGCGTCGCTACGTAACCGATGATTTAAAGGCTTCGGATATTGCCTTTTTGGCAGCAAAAGATGCGCTAACCACCTCCGGTATCGATATGGAGACACTTGATTATATTATTGTTGCCCATAACTTTGGTGATGTTAGTAAGGAGAATCGGCGTACCGATATTGTCCCCAGCCTTGCTTCGCGCGTTAAGCGCATGCTTGGTATTGTAAATCCATTTACGGTTGCCTACGACCTCCCTTTTGGTTGTCCGGGATGGATTCAAGCGGTTATCCAAGCCGATTACTATATTCGTTCGGGTGATGCCAAGCGGGTTCTGGTAATTGGTGCCGAAACACTCTCGCGCATTGCCGATCCCCACGATATTGATTGTATGATTTATTCCGACGGTGCAGGGGCAGTAGTCCTTGAGGCCCTCGAAAGTCCTACTCCTGTAGGAATTATTACACACCTTACCCGCTCCGATACCCTCGATCATGGTCAACTGCTTACCATGGATTTGTCCTATAACCCTGAATATGGAAGCGATGACCTCTTTCTTAAGATGAATGGGAGAAAGCTCTATGAGTATGCACTAAATCATGTTCCACAATTGGTTAAACAGTGTATCGATAAGGCAGGAATTAACATTTCGGATATTGGTAAGGTGCTTATCCATCAGGCTAATGCTAAAATGGACGATGCTATTCTTGCTCGTTTGCTGAAACTATATGGAGTGAAGGAGGTTCCCGCCGATATCATGCCTATGACAATTTCGACGCTTGGGAATAACTCGGTGGCGACCATCCCTATTCTCTACGATATGATTGCAAAAGGGAAGATGGAAAACCAACAGTTCAAGAAGGACGAATACCTTGTTTTTGCCTCGGTAGGAGCCGGTATGAATATCAATGCATTTGTGTATAAGACCGTGTAAATTCAGTTACTATTCTTCAGTATAGAGAGCCTATGGCAACCCTTTTTTAGGGAATGCGATAGGCTTTTCTCTTTGTAAAATGTTAATGTGCTGGTTACCGATCGGTTAAATGATGCGTTTTTCCATTCGTAAAAAAAGACCACCTAACTCATCATAATTGGTCAAAAGCATTAACTTTGTTATTGCTTTTGAGTCAAGAATATAGTGCGGAAAGGTAGGTAATACAACAGCTTATCCGTGTTGCATATCTTCTCACAAAGTAGTTTAGTTTTTATCGATAAGGATTTTATGGAGAATAAGTATACCATTGTTGAGGAGAATCCCTCTCTGTTTTGGACAGAGACAGCTGAGGCTATCGGTGGTGTATTTACTACCCGCATGCAGGAGCAACGGTTTGGCGATTACTATTTCGATTTACATCTGCTTCAAATCTCAAAGCCTCATAGAGGATTGATTATTGAGTTGAATTCATGTTTCCTAATTGCACCTAATATTCTTAACGAATATCATCTCGATGATTTGCGCATAGAGTCCTTTATTCCCGATCAGGTTAGTTTTTTCCTGCACTACTTTCCCAAAGGCGTCTACGATAAAATATTCTGGCACAACAAACCGCATAGTGGCTTTAAGGATTTCGATAAGGTGATTGGATTTGAAACCAACCGCTTGTGGGAGCTGCGCAAGTTCTTTGCCAACAATGCCGTTCGCGATCTTATCCAAAATGACTTCTACTCCCGCTTCAACGTTCGCTACGAAAACGAGATGCTAATAGTTAAGAACCAATCCACTCAGCTGATACTTAATAAGGAAATTTTGCTGGCAGAGTATCAAAAGTTTGTTTTGTTTATTGATGGACTTATTGATGCTAAACTTATCAAATTATAAGATTGGAGTTTACTGTTAGTCTATCGGCTAAATAAATAGTGAGATTTCAGAACTCGGAGGCCGTAGATTAATGCCCTCGGATAATTCGGATCAATTTTCTTTGTAATCCGCTTTAAATATGTTCGCTTCATTTAAGTTCTAGCTATATTCCGAAGTGTATGAATCCAATTAAAAGTAAATCGCTGATATACGGCTGCATGGGTTTGGGTGGTGGCTGGAACCAAAACTCAATTACTGCCGCCGATGAGAGAGTTGCCGAAATGGCAATTGAAGCGGCCATGGAGATTGGTATCTCTATTTTTGATCATGCTGACATCTACACATATGGAAAAGCCGAAGAGGTTTTTGGCCGAATACTAAAACGGAGACCCAGCCTGCGTTCCGAAATGGTACTCCAATCGAAGGTGGGAATTTGTCGTGGTGCGAATCCTGGTGATTCCAGTATCTACAACCTTAGTAAAACCTATATTATAGCGCAAGTCGAAGGTATACTTAGACGCTTGCAAACCGATCAGCTGGACATACTTCTGCTGCATCGTCCCGATGCCTTATTGGTTGCCGAAGAGGTTGCGGAAACATTCGACCACCTAAAGCAGCAAGGAAAGGTAAAACAGTTTGGTGTAAGCAATATGAGCGTAAGCCAGGTGCGCAACCTCCAACGCTGCTGCACCGATCCTTTAGTGGCAAACCAGCTTCAACTTAGTCTAGGACATACCCTTATGCTCGATTTAGGCGTTGCCGTAAATACCCGATTGGTTGCTGTGGATAGTGGAATGCAGGGAGTTTTGGAGTATTGCCAAGAAACAGGAATGACCATACAAACATGGAGTTCGCTCGACAAAGGATTGTATACCGAAACCCCGCATAGCCAGCTAACAGATAAGCAGCAGGAAACCTCTAAAATCGTGGCTGCATTGGCCGAGAAGTATTCTACAACTCCGGCCTCCATTGTGCTGGCTTGGTTAATGATGATTCCCATGAATATTCATCCTATTATTGGAAGTACTAAGCCTTCCCGTATTTTAGCCTGCAAGGATGCTTCTTCAATCAACATTACTCGTGAGGAGTGGTATGGCCTCTGGATTTCGGCAAGGGGGGAGAAGTTACCGTAATAAGTAAATGGTGCGTTGATTGTAGCACATCGAGGTGTAAAAATCTAAAATGGTGGATTCGCGATTTGATTTATGCAATGAATGTATCCATATTTCGTTGGCTCTTACCATTGCACTTTCAACACAAATCAGAGTTTTTGCTCTCTATCCATTTAAACGGTTTCTGTATCAACCTTTATTTTCCTTGATTAAGGGATTTGAATTAAGGCACATCGCAAAAAAGCATGCTGATTGATGCCAGAGGCATCACATGTTTATAGAAAGATAACGTATGCAGCTATTCGACCCCAGCTGGGGTCGTATGTTCTTTTTTTTTCTGTTTCTATAAACATAAAACCCCGCTGGGGTTTAAGGTCAATCAGGTATTTGCATTGTTCCAGAACCCAATAGTCTTATTCATTTTCTGTTGTGTCCTCGCAAGATAAATGAGAGATAGCCTTTCGGGGTGTTGCCCCAAACACATCTTGCTTTTTGTCTTGACACAAAGAGTAAGCAAAAAACTCAAGTCAAGAAGTGTAAGGTGAAAGGTAAAAAGATGGCTTCTACAAATAGAAATGATACTATGGCTTAAGTAACCGCGGATACAACATAAATTGGATATTACTTGCTTCGGACTAAGTATCCTCGGCTGTGCGAGCTATGGCCATCGGATTATTACGGTTTATTGTATTGAATACTGGACACCACGCAATTATAGGCTTAATTCTAAATAGTAAGATTACTATAGGTTTCTAAATGCGATATCCCTGCATCCCCAACACTCCTTTGCGCAAATTAAAAAGATATGGCTACTTTTACGCCGCGAAACGGGCATTAGCAAAGGGATATGATAGGGATTGCGAAAAGAGAGATTGAATTACTGGCGCCCGGCGGAGATGTCGATTCCATAAAAGCTGCAATTGCAGCAGGGGCCAATGCGGTTTACTGTGGTCTCGATCGATTCAATGCACGAAATAGTGCCGAAAATATTAGCTTCGACGATTTACAGGGAATCTTAAGGCTTGCTCATAAGCGTAGCTGCGAGGTTTTTCTCACGCTAAATATTATAGTGGTTGAGAGCGAAATTCCTGCCCTAATAACGCTACTCAATAAGCTGGTAAATACTAGTCTCGATGGTATAATTGTTCAGGATTTAGGCGTGCTTTATCTGCTTACCAACTACTTTAAGGGGCTTAAAATACATGCCTCTACCCAGCTTACAACCCATAATGTAGGACAGATTGCATTCTTAAGCAAGCTCGGAGTTAAGCGTGTTAATTTGTCGCGTGAGTTAAGCATTGGCGAGATAGATGAACTCACTGTAGTTGCCCATAAACATAATATCCTCACCGAAGTGTTTGTGCACGGTTCCAACTGTTTATGTTTTTCAGGTATATGTTACATTAGCTCCGTGCATGGTGGGAACTCAGGGAATCGTGGACGGTGTAGCCAACCCTGCCGCGATCAGTATTTAACTACGCCCAACGGCAATGATTTCCCCCTTAACCTAAAGGATAACTCAGCCTTCTTCGACCTAAAGGCACTATCGGAATCGGGAGTAGACTCCATAAAGATTGAGGGTAGAATTAAGAAGTTTCACTACGTATATACCGTGGTAAAGGCATGGCGCCAGCAGCTACAGAGGCTTTATAATGGTGAAGCATTAAGCGTTGATAATAGTTCGCTTTATAAGGTGTTTAATCGCGATTTCTCGAACGCATTCTTAGCCGGGGCCATTACAAGGAGCATGTTTATAGATAATCCCCGCGATCATTCAGCCATACATTTGGCCAAAGGTTACGACTCTTCCAACGAGGCAAATTTGGAACGAGCCAAGAAGGAGCTGTATGATGATAAAACGGAGATTATTACCGATGTAAAAAGTAAGATTGACCTGTTGAGTATTGCAAAGGCTCCTTTGACCATAACGCTCTCGGGAGAATCGGGTAGCCCTTTACACGTGCTTGTTGAAACTCCCGATGGTTCATTCGTGGTAAATTCCGATTCAAACCTAGCATCAGTAGGAAAACAGGCTCTGAATAGCGATATGGTATTGAAGAGTTTAAAGTCGATAAACGATACCGAGTATTACATCGAAAAGTTGGATGTTGATGGTCTTCAACGGAATGTTTTTCTCCCATTTAAAGAGTTTACTTCCATTAAAAGGCAAATCCATGCACTGCTAAACAGTTCGCGCGAAGTGGTGGAGCCAATTGATGTTCCTCTTCTGAAAAGGGATACCACCACGGTACCGAATCCCACTCTTTCCATACTGATATCCTCACCCGCGGATGTGAACCTGAGTAATGGAACTTCGGCTCAGCTATTTTTTCAGCTACCTAATGGGGTAAGCAATGCCTATACCCAACTTGTGGATATGTTTCTAACGAACCGGTCGCTTATACCTTGGTTTCCTTCCATATTAATTGGCGACGACTATCGCGATGCCATTAAATTTCTTGACGTAGTAAAACCTACGCTTATTGTGAGCAATAATCTTGGTATTGCCAATAAAGCCTACGAGATGGGAATTGGTTGGATTGCTGGCCCCTATCTAAACGTGGTAAACTCATTTAGCCTTCAGTGCCTAAAGGAGAATTTCGGCTGTGGCGGAGCATTTATTTCGAACGAGATTAGCAAGCAGCAGGTAAAGGGTATCAAGAAACCTGAGAACTTCAACCTTTACTACAGCATTTATCATCCTATTGTGCTTATGACTTCCCGCCAATGCTTGTTTCAGCAGGTGGATGGATGCGAAAAGGATACCCTCGACAATACCTGCATTGGGCAGTGCGAAAGGTCATCTACTATTACAAGCTTAAAAAATGTGCCACTCCGTATCGAAAAGGCAAAAGGGAATTATCACTGTATATATAACGATGTTAACTACCTGAATACTGAGATTGTGACCGATATTCCCAATCTCTTTTCTAGCTTTTGCATCGATTTACGCGACATACATACTGGCACCAAGTTGGAAATGGATATAGCAGGAGTTGCAAAAGTATTTGTGGATTACCTTAGCGGTACTAGTGATGCCGGGCAAGAACTTCACCGCACCATACATCCCACAACCAATACCCAGTATAGGAAAGGTATTTAGCTAAACCGCTTTATCGCTACTCTTTTTTATGGTCATAATTAAATAAGGCGGCGTTAATCTATTCCTATTGGAATTCATCTAATCGGTGTAAATAATAAAATTGCGATGGTAAGAATCTCTTTACTCACTATTTTCCTGTTCTTTAGCCTGACCGTTGGGTATAGCCAGAATGTGCTACAAACGGTAGCGGAGAAATCGAACTTTGAATCCACGGCAATGCATGCCGATGTGATGGCTTATATTGCGCAGCTGCAAAAGAGTTCACCCAATATCAAAGTGGAGCTAATTGCAAAGACATTCGAGGGACGAGATATTCCTTTGATTATTGTGGCAAACCCGATGCCAAAAAAACCTGCCGATCTTTTGAACGACAAGCGCGTGGTGGTTTACATTCAGGCCAATATTCATGCTGGCGAGGTTGAGGGTAAAGAGGCATCACTTATGTATTTGCGCGATTTACTGAAGGATAAGAACTCTACCGTGCTTAACGATGTTGTGCTGCTGGTGTGTCCAATTCTCAATGCCGATGGCAACGACAAAATAAGCACACAGAATAGAACCCATCAGAATGGACCCAAAAACGGAGTTGGAGTTCGGTATAATGGACAATATTTCGACCTGAATCGTGATGGAATGAAGGTAGAATCGCCCGAAATAAAGGGAGTTATTACTAATGTGCTCAATAGGTGGGATCCCTATGTGATAATGGATTGCCATACCACCAACGGTTCTTACCATGTGGAGCCGGTTACCTTTACCTGGATTATGAATCCCAACTGCGATCGTTCGCTAATTAACTATATGCGCGACAGGATGATGCCGGAAGTATCGACTACCCTGCGCGATAAGTATCAAGTTGAGAACTGTTTCTACGGTGAGTTTATCGATCAAAAAGATTACGATAAGGGATGGATATCATACGCTGCAGAGCCTCGCTACTTAAGCAACTATGTTGGTGTTCGGAACCGACTTGGAATACTAAACGAGAACTATGTATATGCCGACTATAAGTCGAGGGTAGTTGGATGCTACAACTTAATTCATTCGGTGATGGATTATTCGGCTAGCCATAAGGCCGAAATTAAGGAACTACTCAATAGTGCCGATGCGGCTACCATTGCCCGAGGATTGAACCCTGCGGTAACCGATTCGTTTGCCGTGGCCTATGAAGGAAAACCCACGCCCAATAAAGCCAACGTCAAGACTTATGAAGTTGATGTGGTGGTGGATGAACAGGGCAACGAACATCTTACAAAGAGTGATAGAAGGCGTGATATTAGCGTTACCTATATTGCCGATTACTATGCAACAAAAAACGTGAAATTTCCCTTTGCCTACATCCTATCTATTCCCGATCCGGAGGTAATCAGCCTACTTAAAATACATGGAATTAAGGTTGAACGGCTCGATAAGGTTATTAGCTTGGAGGTAGATAAGTTTATAATTGAGGAGCTAAAGGCTGCACCTAAACTAAACCAAGGGCACTATACCGAAACCGCTGTTGGACATTTTGTAAAGGAAACGAAGGAGTTTCCGGCAGGTAGCTATCTGGTGCGCACATCGCAACCGCTTGGGTATTTGGTTTCCTATCTTATGGAACCTCAGTCGGACGATGGATTGCTCTTCTGGAACTACTTCGATAGATACCTTCAACCGCAGTGGAGTAGGAGCTACAATCCATACCCGGTATATAAGGTTATGGGCACGACAGAAATAAAATCGACTGTAGAGATTTAGGTCTAGCATGGAAAAAGCAAGGGGTGTCGAACTAAATCGGCACCCCTTTTTGTATGAATAGAATTACTGCAGCTGCAGCTATATTCCTTATTACTTTAATTCTATATCGCGGTTCATCTCGGTAATATCTACCCCTTGGGAGTTATCGCCAATAAGGTGTTTCGAGAAGTAATCGCCCATCAACCAGAAGTAGTATTCGTTCATATCGCCATATCCGTGACGCTGTCCGGGAAATACAAACAGGTCGAAGCGCTTGTTGGCTCGAACTAACGCATTTGCTACTCTGATAGTATTGCCGGGATGCACGTTATTGTCGATTTCGCCAGTGGTTAGCAGTAAGTGACCCTTGAGGTTGGAGGCCAGCTTCGAGTTCTTATCGATATCATATTCGAAAGAAACCTTTCCTGCGGTGTCGGTAATCTCCTTAATACCATGATGTTTTTCACTCCACCAACGGTTGTAGATGTTGTTCTCGTGGTTACCGGCATTGGAACAAGCTACCTTAAAGAAATCGGGGTAAACCAACATAGCTGCGGTAGACATGAATCCACCACCCGAATGTCCGTGTATTCCCACCTTATTGATATCGATGTAGGCATAACGATCGGCAAGCTGCTCAATGGCTGCTTTCTTGTCGGCCAGACCGTAGTTTTTTAAATTGCCGTAGCCATAGTTGTGATACCACTTAGAGCGGGCAGGATGGCCACCACGATTACCAACAGTAATTACCACAAAACCAAGTTGAGCCAACCGATCGGTTCTATCCAAACGTGCCGAAAATGCTTTGTTCACCGCTTCGGTTTGTGGGCCGGGATAAACGTATTCAATAATAGGATACAGCTTGGTAGAGTCAAAATCGAAAGGTTTATACATCACTCCATAGAGATCGGTAATACCATCGTCGGCTTTAACGGTAAATGGCTCAGGGAATTTGAAACCCGCTTGAATTAGTAGCGAAAGATCGGCTTTTTCGAGGTTGGCTATTCGTGTTCCTTGGTTATCCATCACAACCGATTCGGGGGTAGTGTTTACCCTCGAGAAGTTATTGACAAAGTAACGGCAACCATCCGAAAGGCTAACCGCATTGTCGAAATTACCTTTATTTAGTAGCTTAAGTCCAGATCCATCGAAGTTGATACGATACAGGTGGAGATAGTATGGATCTTCGTTTGCTTCAAGGCCATTGGCGGTAAAGTATAGCACCCTGCCAGCCTCATCAATTCCTTCTATACTCTCGCAATGGAAAGGGCCAGAGGTGATTTGGTTCTTCAGCTTACCGTTTCCGTCATATAGGTAGAAGTGTCCCCATCCGTCGCGCTCCGACCAGTGAATTAGCTCCTTACCATTGTTTACCAAGCCTAAATCATTCAGGTCGATATAGGTATTAAGGCGCTCCTCAATTACTACAGTAACCTTTCCGGTTGAAGGATCGGCATAGCAGATATCGGCTCTTTTCAAATCGCGAGAGATACGCGAAAAGTAGAACTTATCGTTGGTCTTTGAGAGCCACTTACTGGCAGTGTAATCGTCGTCGCGATCTTTCTTAAGCCTTGGTGCGCTAAACATGGAAAGGGTTTGATCCTTGAACCCCGTAACATCTATGGTTACCATGGTGTCGGCAGCCATATTATATACCTGAAGTGCTTCAATTGGCGATTCTTTTTCGCCCGGCATCTGGTATTTATAGGTTTCCAGAGTAGGTCTAGGAGATGAGAGACTCTTTATTACCCAAAGGTCTTTAACCTTTCGGCTATCGTTTCGGCTAATGGCAAAGAATTTGGAATCGTGCGACCAAAGGATATAGGTAGGCTTGCGGTTGTCGATATTCTTAACCTCCTCCTCATTGTCCTCGTTCTCCTTCGTATAGCCGTAGCTGTAATCCTTAACTCCATCCTTGGTAATTTGGTGCTCTACAATGGTGCTATCCTTCTCGTCTTTCAACGCTTTGGCATAGCTGGCTTTATCCATCCAGTAGAGGTTGTCCTTTTTCGAGAACACAACCTTTTCACCATCGGGGGATATGTTGGCCCAATCGGGGTTTTCCTTAATCTTTTTGAAATCATCAACGAGTGTTAGCTTACCCGCAGCGAGGTTGTATTCGAAGTGAAAGATCTTTTTGTCGGCCTTGCCTTTATCGGCATCCTTTTTCTTATCCTTCTTCTTCATGTCGTCCTCATCGGCGTCTTTCTTATCTTCGTCCATGAGCTTACTCTTCACCTCAAACTGAATAATAGTTTCGTTTTTGATGAACTTAATCTTCTCAATAGGGAGATGCTGAGCATCGAAAGGATCTTTGGTAAGCCTCGACATTTGTGCCGCCATACTAACGTTGTCGAAGAGAATCTTCTTGCTCTTGGCAGCAGGATCAACTATGTAATAACTTTTTCCGCTTGGCGTTTCGAAGGAGTACCAGAAGCGCTCGCTGTTCTTAAGCCAGTGCGGATCGACGTTGGTGCTAAAGACCATCTTCCCAACCTTCTTAGGCGAAAAGCGGGAGGCAAGCTGGTAGTTTGCTTTTTCAATAGGTTTGTTCTGCCCCACGAGCATGTTTGCTGATGCAAGCAGCAGGAATGTAAGGCAATAGATCGATTTTCTCATATTTGATTAAGATTTATTAGGCAGATGATTAGAGGCCGAAAGAGTAAATAGGTTTAAATGGTTCGTGTGCTAATGTAGTAAGATGAATTGATGATTTGAAAATTTGCATGATTTGAAGATTTGCATGATTGAAGATTTGAAAGTTTGATGATTTAATTGCTATATTGTTATCGGTTTAATGTTGGATGGAATTTCCTCAGTGGCATTATACTTACCCAATATTTACTGTAACCTAAAGGTATGGAGAGTAAGATGATCACATGTAAAGTTTGTAAAACCGAATTAAATGAACAGGAGCTTATATGCAATATCTGCAAATATCCTATTCAAGGAACCGAAAAGGAGCAGGCTTCATTTATTGCCAAACAGATAATACAGAAAGGCGATGTAGAAGACTCGATTGAACAGCTGAATAAATCGAGATGGATACTCTTTGGATTGGGTGCATTATATGTAGTTGGACCTTTTACACCCCTGATGAGTTCAACTTCGGCTGCTGCGATTGTAATTAGTATTCTGTTAGGTTTTGTCTTTATTGGGTTTGGATTCCTAACCTTTAGAAAACCTAAGATTGCGCTTTTAATCCCGCTGGGAATGACTCTCTTTTACTATTTCATTCTTTTGCTGATAAATCCGTTTCTTCTCTGGTCGGGATTCCTTTGGAAGATGGTCGTGTTGATTGGTCTAGGATACGGATACTCAAGTGTCAGCAAATCGGAAAAGATTTTAAAGGAGAATAAATACTTGGCTGAACAGCTAGGCTATGGTGGTGAAAAAAAGTAAATAGTTTTCGCACCTAACCTATGCATCGCGGAATATCTTGTTTCGCTGACATTAATGGATGATGATACTGCATAAAAAAAGAGGCTGTTCGCAGGAACAGCCTCTTTAGTTATAAAACCTTATGCCGATTGTTTACTTACGTTGCGGTAAGTATACGAGTTGAAAATATGGCGACGCGCAAACCGGATAATGGCCGACGAGTTGTTTAGCTTGGTGTAAATGTTTTTAGGAATTCCGAAGTATTCGTAAACGCTTCCATCCTGAAATACCACCTTTAAGGTTTGACCCTTGTAGGAATAATCCTCAATAGCCGAAGTGGTAATGGTTTGGGTATACTGCTCTTCGTTGAACGCTTTGGTTTCGGGAGCAATGCTCACTAGGAAATGGTAAGCCTCAATGATGCTTTTGCTTTTAATCTCTGCCTCTGCCTTAGCTGCTTCATCGTCAACAAACTTATCGGGATGGCACTCCTTCATTAAGTTACGGTAGATCGTTTTCAAGGTCCCAAGGTCGGTTTCGGGAGTGATCTCCAATAATTTTCTATACTCAGCGATACGCTTCATAACTCCTTATAAAGTGATTTTTTTCAAGGCGCAAAGGTAATCAAAACATTTACACAACCTAATGGGCAGTAATTATGTTTTTTCTTGCTCAAGATTTTGTTCTCTATTTTCTATTAGTCTATGTAAAATACGGATTAATTGATGCCAGGGGCATCGCATGTTTATAGAAAGATCGTGTATACAGCGATACGACCCCAGCTGGGGTCGAATGTTCGCGGGTTCCATTTTTCTATAAACATAAAACCCCGCTGGGGTTTAAGGCTGATCAGGTATTCAGGTAGTTCGAGAACTTTATAGTCTTGTTCCTTTTTCAGTGTGTCTTTGCAAAGTAAATGAAAGGTATTCTTACGGGGCGTTGCCCAAAACACTTCTTACTTTTTGTCTTGACACAAAAAGTAAGCAAAAAAGTCAAGCCTTGCTCGCTCGCCGACCCTTTACGGCCTTGCTCGCTAAAACGGCGGAACTCGCTTCGCTCGAACAGCCACCGTTTTTACGCGATCTTCGTCCTAAGGGGCCCCGGCTGCGCGAGCTATGGCGATCGAGATAATATGGTTTATTGCGTTTAATACTTAACGCTATGAAATGATAGCATTAAGTCGCAATAGCTAGATAACCCAATGCCGTGGGAATGATTTATAACACGAATCATTCATCTTCGTTGCTGGATTTATCGTATTTGCATGCGGCTACCATACTTTCGATGTTTTTCTCGTAACTTTCGGTCGGAATTAGCTGGGATAATGGCTGGGTTATGCACCTTTGTTTTGGTGAATTATACTACAGTCCGGGTTAATGGGTTCCGCACTAAACGTAACAAAACAACTAAGATGAAGCTGGACTATCTCGGCAGAATAAACACGGATGGCGACAACGTTGTGCGGCTATATGAATTTGATAAGGCGCAGGCGGAGATGTTTCGCGATATAGTGCAGCAGGTAATCGTTACCAACCAAACCGATTTGGAGCTCTCCTCCATCGAATTTATTGAGGCGCGTAACTGCACCTTAACGCTCCGCATTGCCGAAGAGGATCTTGGGATTGCCACCCTCGACAACCATAACTTCTTCTGCGAGCTGACCATTGAGGGTTACATAAAAATGGTGGCTTTGCTTGCCCCTTTTTGCCGGAAGGAGACAAGGGGATACCAGTATCTCTACGACATCGATAACCCTACCGACTTTTTATTCTCGCCTTCCGCGACCTGGGAGTAGGGGTCGGGCTGAGCAAGCTATGGCGATTGGGATAATTTCTGTTTGCCGGGTGGTGAATTAGCAAGTTGCTAATTTTATGTTCCGCAACGGCATATTATTGATTGGGAACAGGATATTGTAGGTTGGCAACGCGAAAGTGGTAGTTCCGGATGGGGCATTGTATGATTGGAAGTGCAAAAAAAGTAAGATGGGAACTCATTAGTATAACTCCGTAACGCTGTAGTGTAAGTTCGGAACGCGATAGTATAACTCCGAAATGCTGTAGTGTAAGTTCCCGCAACGATAGTATAGTTCCCTAAGGCAATAGTGTAAAACCCTAACGCGATAGTGGTAGTTCCTAAGGCATTTGTGTTAGTGCAAAAGGCGGTATACCCGCTTTTGTTGCAAACAAAAGGGTAGGGCTTTATGCAAAACCCTACCCTAGAATGGTAATGTTGGCTGCTCAAGTGGCAACTAAGAGAGGCTGACGGAGTTGATTGCCTTTGCCTCTTTGCTGGTGGCGGTGAAGGCTGCCTTAACATACTGCTTAACCTCCCGCCCAAGAACTGCTAAGCTGTTTTTCTTGCCGTAAAGCAGCTCATTGCGTTGCTTGCGGATCGAATAGAGGCGACTTTGCGTTTCCATCACCAATTGGTTACAATGCTCCAGCTCGGAGGCAAAGCTGTTGAGGCTGGCAATGGTAATCTCGGTCTCGGCCGGAGAGTAGGTGGATTCCGTACTCACTAGGGCAATGATTAGCCGCAGGTGGCCCAGCTTATTGTCGTAGCCAGTTTGTGCCGTAGAGTGTGTCTTCGGCGTTTCGGTAGTTCCATTCTCGTCCGTGGTCATGGTTGAGGTAGCTTGCTGCGTGCTTTTCGATTTCTTCGAGGATGGGTGAAGCTTTGCAGCAGCCGACTTAACGTTTGCCTTAAGTGCGCTATCGGCACTGGTAATGGCGAAGAAATTCACCACACGCGTGACGAGGCTGGGAAGAGTCTTGTATGCAGCAGACCGAACCGAAATAGCGTTCTTATTGGCACTGTAGGCCATGTTAAGTTCGCTAATAAGCCCGGTTGCCCGCGACAGAGAATCTTGAAGGTTGGAGAGTCTTAGCCTTTCGGGAGGATTATAGGTGATCCCGAAACCAGCTACGGTGGTGTTCATCTTGGAGAACTCAGCTATAAAGTTCAGAACTCCTTTTTCTTGACTGGATGCCATTTTGAAAAAGTTATGATGCATTACAGATGGCTCGTAAGAGCAGAAAACTTAAAAGATACCGTGCTGCCATGGGCGCAGCCGTGTGAGAAGGATACCAAATAGTGGCAGAATCATATTCCGAAAACAAAATTCTGAAACCTTAAAATGATTTGCAAGAAAATGTCCAACTATTTTTAAGTAAATTAGTATTCGTGTAATCAGGTATTTCGCTGTAAAAACACTGAATATATTGCAGCGTAACGGCTGCCACGGTGGTCATAAAAGATAGGCCAGCAAACAGCTGTTTTAGTGTATTGAGAAATCGTATGCCAGTAGTAAGACGGACGAATCTTGGCGAAATAGTTTAGAAGAGATGCGGGGGTAATTGCGCTAATATATGCATGCCCTAATCCTTCTCAAACTGTTTTATTGGACTACTGCTGAGGGGTTACACTACTATAACCCAACCTACCCCGCGCAGGTGTTGACTTTCCTGCCTGCAAAAATAAACATTGGCATTTATGTTTATGCAATGTGGAAAATGTGTAAGTTTGGGTTGCGGATCGCAAAACTTCTAAATACATACAAAGAGGTATGTATTTTTTCGATTTCTCTAAATAAAAAATTTACAAACAACCTAAAAATAACTAACATGAGAACTAATGAATTTAAAGAATGGTTACAAATAAAGTTTCCAGACACAAAGACAACTGTCAATAATAGAATTTCAAACTGTAATCATGTAGAGAAATACTATGGAGATTTAGACACGCATTACACTGAAAATAAGTGTAGTTATATTATTGATGAATTGAATTATTCTACAGAAGATGAGAGGAAAAATGCTTCTCAAAGACATAAAGTGCCTATTGATGGGAATATTAGGAATGGTTCTGCAACCTTAAAATTGGCTGTTAAATTATATGTTGAATTTCGTGAAAATCAAAATGAATTATTAGGTGATGACTTAATATTTCATGAAGAAGTAATTGAAGAAGTAAATTCCGATGGTGCCATAATTTTACAGGAAATAAGAAAACATTTAAGTGCTTTCAATTACAAAAAAATCACACATAACGACATTGCAGTATTGCAACTAGAACTAACTGATTTTTTAAATGAAAAACTTAAACGATTTACATGGAAAACTGAACATAGACCATCCCTCACAATTAAAGATAGTATCGATATTTTTGGGTTAACTGATGATAATAAATTCAAAATCGTAATAGAATTAGATGCACATAGAGCTGACCAAGTTGCTAAAAAATTCATATCAAGATCCGCATTATTTATAAATGATAACATCATATACTTATCGATTTGTTATCCAGGTACTAGTAAGATGAATAAAAATGAATGTATTAAGTATTTTGATTATTGTGCAATAATTTCACGTGCCTTATCTGACAGCTCAGGTAATAGTAAACTCTATGCTGGTATAATTTTGGAATAACCTTATGATAATAAATGGTTATTAAAGGGCAAAAAAATGAAGCAAAATATCTACTATATTGTTGAATCATCATTTTACAGAAAGGATATTGGGAACAAACTAGACTTTCTTTTTAATAATGGTGATTTAAAAGATGCTATTCATTTTTCATGTAAGCAATTTAGTGATGAATCGCCAATAATTGCACGAGAGAATGCCTTTCGCCATTTTCAAAGCATTGTTGATGTTTTGTATGATGGTTTGAACAAAAAATACACGACAGATAAACAAGCTCGGATTGATTTACAAAAATATTTTAATTCCGGGAATGATTTTGAATTTTTGAGCAATTCTCCAAATCAGTTCAAGATTAGCGATGACTTTTTCAATGGCATAAACATTTACATGATTGTCGATAAAGCGATAACTGATACAAATAATAAAAATGACAAAGTACGCCTTCATGGTATAAATTATGTTGATTATCATGATAGAATTGAAGAAAATATTGTTGAATCATTTTTGGGTTTAATTAAAGAATTTCATTATTATGACCAGTATTCATATTCTTTCAAAGACTATTTAACCTTTATAGATTTTGACAAAATTGGAGGTGATATCGAGTCTGTTTTGAAAACTCCTTTTGATTTGAAATCATTTATTATAAATCACAAAGGTGAGAATTTGTTGTAATGGAAAGGATCTTGCAACAGAGTGTAGTCCAAATAATGGTTTTTGTCTTAATTTAACAGTCTACGTTGCATATAACTATATGCCTTGTAAATAGTTTGTTATTCAAAATCCCATATTACGACTACACTCATTAGTTGTATTTTATCTCCTTACCGCTGATATGCTACACTACTATAAACCAACCTATCCCGCGCAGGTGTTGACTTTACTGTATGCAAAAACAAACATTGGCATTTATGTTTATGGAAAGAGGAAAATGAGTAGGTTTGGGTTGCGGATGGGGAAGTGGATTTGTGTGGGGGCGATTTGGGGTTGAGAGGAAATAGATGATTTGGGGGCAATGTTAACAAACGGCGAAATGAACATTAACTATAAAATGTAATATATGAGAAACTATTTGCATACACTGAAGGCAGTTGCCTTACTATTTTTGTTATTGAATACTTCTACTGTTTTCTCTCAGAATTGTAAACCAACAATAGTATCGGAAGATGGTAACACGGAGTATTTTGGAGGAAAGGTAAGAGATGCTATTGGGTTATTAACAGACGATAAATCTGCCTATACTTTTTATGTTGTGCAAGTGAATAAAGGTAAAGATGGAACTGTTGCCTTCGTTTCGTTTTTTGAACCGGTAAAAGATAGAGATGCTTATAATAAAGCAATCAATGATTACTTGACAGAGGAAAAACTAAAAACTAGTTTTTTGGAAATCCAAGTAGATAATAAAATTATAAGAATCCCATCCACAAATTGTTTATTAGAACCCAAGAAAACTTTGGGCGAAATTTATGGTTATACAGTAAGTATTCAAGGAGACATTGTAAAGGAACAAGTATTACTACTACAAAATAGTGATATTCAGAAATTTAAAATAGTAATCGGAGGGAAACCATATGAGAGAACATTTGACAAGCCAACAAAAATAACCCAAACAATAATGAAAGCTGTCAGTTGTGTTAATCTTGACAATATGTTTGAAGTAAAGAAGAAAAAGCCATCGGAATTAAACTTGAATGAAGTAGAACCAAGTAATTACTCCGTTGAAATAATTGGTAAATGGTTATCACAATCTACAAATGTTACCGTTTTAGAATTCATTGGAGACAAATTAAGAGTTATCCAAAGGGGTATAGTGGTTTCCGATGGTAACTATAAAATTTCAGGTACTCGACTTATTTACACAGGAGCAACAAGTAGTGGCGCATCAAATAACGGCGTATCAAATTTTGAATTATTTTTAAAGGATATGATTACCCTGAAAGATAAAGGACAAGAAATTACATACGAAAGAATTGAATAAAATAGTTCTATAACAGCTAGTTAAATGCATTTGAGCTTATGTTGTAGATAAAACGGTCGAAGTTGTGCCACCCATTTCGGTTCAAGTTGTGCCAGGCGTTTCGGTCGAAGTTGTGCCACTTTTTTAGGTGCATTTAGGCTATTGTTTCGGTCGAAGTTGCGCCACCCGTTTCGACGCAAATTGCGCCATTGAGCCATTGAAAGGAATGATTTCTATCTTATCGCTGAAACTTAAATCAGGGATATGGCCGCAAAGAAGATAGATATCATGGATGTACGACAATTAATTCAG
>NZ_FMYP01000045.1 GCF_900096565.1 Williamwhitmania taraxaci | reverse complement strand
CGAAAAGAAATCGAACGGTTTCTCGAACTGGTTGCGGTAGGTCTGTTCGCTAGATTGGCTAAAGCGACCCAGCTGTAAGAAATTTATCCTACCTTTGATACTCAAAATGTGCCAAAGAACGCTTACAACAAAATCTTTGCGAGTTTTATTGAGTTTATTAAAACAGTCATTGTTTAATGTGCTGTATATGTAATACTTAACAATATTACTGACCTTAGGAATCATGCTTAGAAAATTACTGGAATAATCTTTTAAGATACTGATTTCTAAGGTCTTATTCAAATTTATTCACGCCTATTTTTCTGATTGTCAAATATTTACACTAGTTATTACCGAACTATTGTGATTTACACGAGCGTTTAAATCGCCACCCCCTTCCGGTTTATAATTTACACGAGCGTTTACATCGCCACCCCCTTTCGGTTTATGATTTAAACGAGCGTTTAAGTTGTCTCCCCCTACCGGTTAGCAATTTAAACGTGCTACAACGATATTTTATTCATACCGCCTGCACAGTTTCATTCATTTACCAATTCCGAGCGTAGTTGCTCAAGCTATAGTTTGTAACCCTAAACCCTAGTTGTTATGGTAAGTTTAACAAGATTTCCTGTTGCAACAGCAGAAGCGTTAGCAGCAGATGTTATTAACGATTCAGAGGCCACTGGTAGCGTAGAAATTACCGGAAGCAAGCCGTTTGTGGAGCTTAAGCGTAGCAAGGATAGCTACACAAAGAGTTTTAACAAGGTAAGAGCCAGTCCGCACACCGAACGGTTGATGGCCGCCGACGAAAACCGCGACCACCGGTGGATTGGGCTGCGCACCTATACCCTCGCCCACACCTACTCGTGGCTTCCCGATGTAAAAACGGCCGCCGACCAAATGATGGCCGTGCTCGATGCTCATGGAACGGGTATTGAATCGATGGCCCACGGCGAGGAGTCGGGAAAGATTCACAAAATACTGGACGACCTAAACAAGCCCATTTACCACGATAGTATTACTAAAATGGTAATGGAGCCTTGGATTGGTGCGCTAGTCACCTCGCAAAACGTGTATGAATCGATTGACTCCGAGCGCACCACCGAGCGGGCCAGCATTAAGGATATAGCCAGCGCCACTAAGGAGCGCAGGCTGATGCAGGTAGCGCTTAAGAACTTTATAAAGTATGTAGAGGTAATGGCCGACATAAATACCGATGAGGTTTGGCGCAACCTGCTGGCGCAAATTGGGCAGCGGGTGGCCGCTACCGAGGCCGGCTACCGCCCTGCTCATCGTGACAAAAAAGAGAAACCAAGCTAATTTACTACTGACGGGGTGACTTTTCTGTACCGGAAACAGTCACCCCGTCAGTTTTCAATTCACTATTCACAATTCACCCTTCACCCTTCACACAAAAAGCGGTGCTCCACCGAAATGAAGCACCGCTTTTCACGTTATTGCGTGGCTAAAACACCATCTTCCGAACCTGAACTCCGGCTACTCCTATAAGTGCAGCCTCCAGCTTATCCTGCTCCGTTTTGTCGCCTATTAGCTCCAAAATAAGCAACCCTTTGGAAGAGCAAATCTCGGTTGAAACTTCATGAAGCCCAAGCCTGGTGCGAATGGAGCAACCATAGTTTGTAAGGACTTTTTGAATGTCGCCGGCTTCCTTGTTTCGGTCAGTAATTCGGACTCCTAAAATTCTAACTTCTTCGTCTCTATTCATAGCTTATGTTTTTTTTTGACGAACAAAAGTTACGACAAAAAACATAGGCTTCCAACACTAAAAGTAAAGATCGCGTGTTCCTGCCTTAATCTTCTCTATCCGGCGTCGAACTTCTTCTACATCCTGATGTCCATCGAGCAGCAGTAGCTCACGTTCAATAAGCGCCCAACCCTTCTTGGCAACCTCCGGCTTAGCATAGTCTACCAAGTATTCCGCAAGTGTTAGCAAGGCGTTGGGGGTGCAGTATCGTTTGATGAAACCGGGAACCGAAAACTCCATAAAGTGCTCCCCGGTACGGCCCAAGCGGTAGCAGGCGGTGCAGAACGATGGAATGTATTCGTTCTCTACCAACTCCTCAATAATTTCGGCAAGGGAGCGGTTGTCGTTTATTTTGAACTGCTCTTTCTTAAGGTCCTGGTTATCATCTGGAACTTCTTTGTCGGCATATGCACCCAGCTCCAGCTTGGTTCCGCCATCAATTTGGGAAACACCAAACTGCATCACATCCCTGCGAATTTGTTGCGACTCACGGGCAGTTAAAATCATACCGGTGTAAGGAACAGCGAGGCGAAGAATGGCTACCAACTTCACAAAGTCGGCATCGCTTACCAAGTATTTTGGATCAACATCGAGTTCCGAAGCCGCCTGAATACGAGGGAACGAGATGGTGTGTGGTCCTACGTTGTAGCACGCTTCGAGGTGATTGGTGTGACGAACTAAACCCAGCACCTCGTAGCGCCAATCGTAAAGGCCAAACAGGGCACCAATACCCACATCGTCGAGGCCAGCCTCCTGGGCTCTGTCGAGGGAGGTTAAGCGGTAATCGAAGTCGCGCTTCTTGCCACCCAAGTGGTAGGCAGCATACGCATCTTGGTTATATGTCTCTTGAAAAACTTGGTAGGTGCCAATTCCTGCTTCCTTCACAATTCGGAAACCTTCAATTTCCATTGGGGCAGCGTTGATGTTGACACGACGAATTTCGCCATTATCCTTTTTAACACCATACACCAGCTTCACGTTGTTGGCAATATACTCGGGCGAGTAAAGTGGATGTTCGCCGTAAACCAGAATAAGCCGCTTTTGGCCTGTTTCCTCAAGCGCTTCCACTGCCGCAACAATCTCGGCATCGTTAAGGGTTACGCGTTCGGCTTCCTTGTTTGATGTTCTAAATCCGCAGTAGCGACAGTTGTTGGTGCACTTATTACCAATGTATAGCGGGGCAAAAAGAACGATACGATTACCATACACGCGCTTCTTAAGTTCACGGGCACCTTCCAGAATTTCAGCCACCAATGCAGGATCGGTAGTATTTACTAAGGCCGACACCTCCTGCAGGTTGAGGCGGTTCTTGTCCAACGATTTTTGGATAATAGCCTTGATCTGTTCAGCGGTAGCAGGAGCTTGGTTGAGATACTCCCAAATTTCTTCTGGGTCGATGAAGGGCTTCATCGGCTCGTCCTTGATGCGATACTCTTCTGGTTTGAATTTCATGGTAGTAGTTTTTAGCCAATTCGTGGCGATTACTGTTTACTACCCAAAGTTGAAAGCGAAGATTATTGACCAGCCTCCGTTATTGCAGTTTTCATCAGTAACGATTTTACCTGCACTCCGGGGAGCTTTCCAATTGGACCGGTTAACGCACCTATCTCATCGCTAGTGCCCTCAAGCACCAAAGAAATAACGCTTACCCCCTTTTGCATTAAAGGAATACCCTGCCGGCCAACGATAATGTCGCCATGCTTAGAGATAATGTCGTTTAACTTGGTTACGCTCGATTTCTCCTCGATAAGGATGAGTGCTGCGCCGATTCTCTTCTCCATTAGAAACAACCTTTGGATTAGACTAATTATTGGAGTCCTTGGTGTTACTAATAGCAGCACCGTAGACAATGATACGGCAAAGATACAAAAGATCATTTGTGTGATACTGCAAACAGTAATGTTTTTCAACATTTAGTAAAAAAGAGTATTTCAATTTCGTTTCTTTTGATGGAAAAGAAAAATCCCGGCAGCTGTTTTTTTGTATGGCCGCGAATCTCGTCAATGCAACGTGTCGGGCCTTCAGCCCTAAGAAATCGCGTATCGTTTTACACAGGGCTACGCCCTGTGCTTTTACATGCAGGCCTTTCAGGCCTTATTGTTTCCTCGAGAAGTTACGTCGATCAGACGTTAGAAGAAGTAAAGGGGCAAAGCCCCGAAACGTTAGAGCACAGGTCGAATCGTAGGCCAGCGTAGATAAAAAAAACAAAGGAAGCCCTGAATGAGCGACATGTAATACAATAAAGATTTTCTACGTGGTAAACGTTGTTACAACTCCTGCGGTAGAAATAATTGTTAAAAAATGAGATCCATCACAAACGCAAGATCCTGAGTCAGCTGTTTGTTGATGATTTCAGGAGACGAAGTATCCAGTCCCAGCCTAATTCGCTTATGGAAAAGAATGGTGGCATCGGCATCGGGAAAATGGTGATCAAAATCGATCAAGTGGAGCTGCACACCCACCCCGAAAGGACCGGCATCGAGAATGTTTCGGGCAATGGCAACCATCCCCTTATACTGTAGACTCCCCCATTTAACGCTCACGGCATATACGCCATCGGGGGGAATAAGCTTCCCAACCTCCTCCAGCTGCACCGACAGCGTTGGAAAGCTGGCTTCACTAAAAACTTTGTGGCCAATCCCTAGTGCTCCTATTATGATATACTGATGGTCGAGGTATGCGTTGGCTCGCTGTATTTTCCCCTCCTTCAGGGCTTTTCGAATAGTTGTGGAGCTAACGGTTTCGTTCTGAATATCCTGTTCGGGAATCTCCTCTACCCTAAACCCTAACTCTTGGCTCAGGGAGTAGAGATAATCATAATCACCTTGCCGATTGTGCCCAAAATGGTGATTAAACCCTACCACAATACACCTGGCATGAAGTTTTCCCAGCAGGATATCGCGCACAAATTGATCGGAGGTAATTTTGCTGAAATCGATGGAAAAACGAACAATCACCAAGTGCTCTACACCGGCAAGTTCCAACAGGGCAATCTTCTCCTTTTGAGAACTGATAAACAGCAAGTCCTTTCCTTCAGTTTCGGGGTAAAGAACAATGCGCGGATGGGGATAAAAAGTAACTAAAACGGTCTGTCCATCAATCTCGCGGGCAATCTCCTTAATTCTGTTGATTATGGTTTTATGCCCCACATGAACGCCATCAAAGGCTCCCGTAGTGACCACTGGATTCCGAATAGATCCTAACGACTCAAAACCATAGTGGATTTCCATCCTTGCCTCTATTTTTCCAAGCTGCCGCCATTCATCTCCTTAACAAAGTAGGCTACCTTCTCAATAGAGGTTATCATGTCGAACTCTTCGAGATACACGTTGGAGGAGATATTTATTGGGATGGTAGTAAAATTCAAAACGCCACGAATTCCGGCACCTTCCAGAATTTCGGCAAGTTGCTTGGCCGTATCTGGAGGCGAGGTAATAATAGCAATGGTAATGTTCTCCCGCTGCACAATCGTCTTAAAATCCCTGATGTGGTAGCAGTTTACCCCGGAAATAACGCGATCCACCTTATTGGAGTCCACATCGAAGGTAGCGGCAATCTTAAGTTTGCTTCGTTTACCATTGAAGTAGGTAGTTACAGCACGGCCTAAATTACCCATACCGAGCACGGCCACATTAAGGGCGCTAGAGCTATCCAGAATCTTCCCAATAACATCGATGAGCTCCTTAACATCGTAGCCCTTCTTGGTTTGGCTCGAAAATCCAATAAGCATAAGGTCGCGCCTTACCTGAACGGCGGTAATGCTATGCAGGTTAGCCAACTCGTGCGAATAGATGTAGTTCTTACCAGCATCCAAACAGTTAAGTAGGGTTCTCCTATAAGTGGAGAGACGTTCAATGGTCCTTTCAGGTAGCTTCATAGGTGCAAATATATGCTATTTTGCTTTATCCACAACGGGCAACGTAATGGTGAACGTGGTTCCTTCACCGAGCTTGCTGTCCACCGAAATCGTTCCGTTATAAAGTTTTACGATACGCTTCACAATCGACAAGCCTAAACCGCTCCCGCTAATATGCTTCGTTTGAGCCGATTTTACCCGCATAAACTCATCAAACAATCGGGCAATATCCTCTTCTTCAATTCCAATTCCGGTGTCCCTTACGGTTATAACGAGGTCCTCATTTGCAAAGGCCACCTCCAAAAACACCTTTCCATCAGGTTTATTATACTTTACAGCATTCGATAGTAGGTTGTTGAGGATAATCTCCATCTCATCGCTATCCACCTCCATCATCATCTCTAGGTCCCAATGTCCCACAACCTCCACGTCGCACTGAACGGCAAAAGGCAATACGGTATCCATCGAGGTGACAATAATTGGAACAATATCCTGCAATTTAACCTCCCGCTTCATTTTTCCGGAATCGATATGGGTAAGGTCGAGCAGATCCATAATTAGATTTCGCATGCTCTTGATGCGATCCAACGAACGATCAATCATTTTATCGTAGGCTGCAATATCATCGCCGGCCTGCCTTTCTTGGATAATATGTAAATACCCCTCTATGGCGCTCAGCGGGGCCTTAAGTTCATGGGAGAGGAGTGTCAAAAACTGAAACCGGATTTGTCGCCCCTCCTTATTTAACTTCTTGGTCATCCGCTTAAGGAAGAGGTGCTTGGTAATTCCCTCCATGGAGGTTTTTAACTCCTGCGGAGTAAACGGCTTAGGCACAAAATCGTAAGCTCCCTTATTTGTTGCATTTACGGCCAGCTCTAGCGAAGCATAAGAGGTTATCATCACCACGAGGATCGCGGGAAAGTTTGATTTGATAAAATCCAACACCTCTATACCTTGAATTCCGGGCAACTTATTGTCGAGAAGAACAATATCGACGGTATTCTGCTTAATAATTTCAATGGCTTCCTCGCCGGTGCTAGCCTCCAATAGGTCATACTCAATGTCATCCTCCAAGAATGGAAAACTCACCGAGAACTTACTTAAAATGCGATGTATACCCGAACGAATACCAGGCTCATCATCAACCACTAACACCCTAAGGACTTCCATTGCTACAGTTTAAGTAGTTTTACAATTTCGCGATGGAGTTGATCTGGCCGAATCCCTTTCTCCATATACAAATCGGCCTTTATCCATCTACGCTCCTCCTCGGAGCTAACCCCAAAGCTAATGCCTGTTTCAGAGGCAACCGCAGTTGCAATAATTACCGGAATTTCGGGGTATTTTTTCTTCAACTTATAGCTTAAGATAAAGCCGCTATCCTCATTCTCCATCATCAAATCGAAGATAGCCAAATCGGGCTTTACTTGCTGCAAGAGTTCCTCCGCCTCGCGCTGGCTCTCGGCCGTAACTACGTTGAATCCGAAGTTCTTAATGATGAGCTTCATCTGATAGAGATAATCCTCATCGTCGTCTACAATCAATATTGTTTTATTGCTCGTATTCATAAGCAAAACAGCTAAGGTTTCCTTGGTAGTATAACGCTGAAAGTGGTTCCTGTGGGGCCCTTTTCCTTATCAGCATTCGATTTAACTTCGATTTTCCCTTTGTGCATTTTTACAATTCCATAGGAAGTTGCCAGCCCCAGCCCAGTGCCTTTGCCAAGCGCCTTGGTGGTGAAAAATGGGGTAAAGAGTTTTTCAACGTTTTCCCTCTCAATTCCCATCCCGGAATCCTTTATGCGAAAGATTACAACTTCCGGCGTATCCTCAATTACAATTTCGAGTGTTCCACCTTGAGGCATTGCTTCTATGGCATTTTTGTTCAAGTTAGTTAAAACCTGCATCATTTGATCGTAATCGAGCAGTGCCTTTGAGTTTTCGGCCTTATTCACCACCCGAGCGGCAATAGATGCGGGAATAACTACTGAGTTTAGGCTATCGTCCACCAATTTCTCCAAATCAACCTCATCAAATCGCACTTGGTTTTTGCGAGCAAAATTCAGCAATCCCCCAACAATCTTCTTGCAGCGCTCAGCTTGAGTTGCAATAAGTTCCAAATCCTGACGGTTGGGATCGTCGGTGCTGCACTCATCGAGCAAAATGTTACTATACATTATTAGCACCCCTAACGGATTGTTGAGTTCGTGGGCAATTCCGGCACTCAGTTGCCCCATGTGTGCTAACTTCTCGTTTTGCTTTAAGGCTTGCTGCATGGTGGCCAGCTTCTCGTTCGAAACGGCCAAATTCTTTATGGTAGAGTGCAGCTCTTCAATGGAATATGGCAAACACATCTCCACTTCAGCTAGGCCTTCCACAATGGCAACGGCATGCTCAAGACAGGTATCATAACCGCAAGCGCCACAGTTAAGGTGATCGCGTGTGGTAAACTTCCCCATGGAGGCCAGCACCTTCTCAACCTCGTCGTTTTGCGGCGGAATGGTTCTTTGATCGAACGCAGTAAACGTGATGGAGAGATCGAGGGCAGAGAAAGTTTCGATATTGGAGTTCCACTGGGCCATATCGGCTTCGTTGGCTAACTTATTTCGCACATAGCTGCTAATATGTGTTCTCCGCTCGAAGGGAGAACCGCCAGGAGGCATTCCAGGGCCCATAATACAGCCCTCGCAGCAAAGCAATTCTAAGTTCACATTCTTAATATTGCCGCTTTCAAACTCCTTAATGGCCTGTTGAAAATCAACTCGGCCATCGGCCACAATAACGTTGCCTTCAAATATATCGTCCGAAATATTTACCGTTTGAATTAAACCTCTAGTGATAGGAAAAATGGCCCCCCTACCCGCCTTCGGTGGGTCAAAATCTGATGGCATCACCGACTCCGCAGTAATCCCATCGGTATCGAACATGATGTGAAGTTCCCGAAAAGTGATAACCTCATCCACCTCAAACGACTCATTTTTCTTGGCGATACACGGACCCACAAAAACAACTTTCACATCCGAACCATACAATTCCTTAACCACCTTTGCCATTGCCACCATGGGCGATACAACCGGCACAAGGTTATCCACCAATTGGGGATGGTAATACCGGATATAATCCACAATGGCTGGGCAATCGGAAGAGATAAAGCCTACAGCTGATTTCTCCTCGAGGTATTGCTTGTAGCGAAGAGCCACCAAATCGGCTCCAAAGGCAACCTCGCACACATGGTCGAATCCAAGCGATCGAACCATCCCAACAAAGTATTTATAGTCAACGATGTCGGGGAAGCTAGCCGGAAAACTGGGGGCAATAATGGCGACCACTCGATGAGCCGATTTAAGCAAATCCCGAACCTCAATCCGCGACTGTTGAAAAACCTTGGCATCTTGGCTACAAACCTTTATGCAATTGCCACATCCAATGCACCTGTTGGAAAGAACCTCGGCCTGACCGTTGTTTATTTTAATGGCCTTGGCAGGGCACTCTCTTACACAGGTATAGCAAACCCGGCAGAGTTCCTTAATGGTATAAACTAAATCTTTATGTCGGTCGGAAATGCTCATGGCAATTTATAACAATACGTTTCGTTCGGAGAAGCGAGTGCACAGAATTGAACTGGAACTCTCTTTCCCCGGCTCGCCCAAACACTTTGCGTAAATTTCCGCAACAGCAGGATTCTTGTATGGAGCCCAAATAGCTTCCGATTCATCAATCTCATAAATCGCCTTTGCTCGAGTCTTTTTGTCCTTATCATCCGAAACAAAAGGCTGTCCACCTCCATGCAAGCAACCGCCTTCGCAAGCCATCACTTCAATCATGTGCATATCGCATTGGCCCGCGGCAATTTCTCGCAGCATGGTTACAGCCCCCTTCATCCCGTTGGCAATACCCACCTTAATTGTCTGTTTGCCAACCTCTATGTCGAATTTCTTATAGCCAACTACATTGCGAAACTGTGCAATTTTAATGTTCCGAATCTCTTTTCCAGTGAGCGTAAAATGCAGGGTGCGGGTAACTGCCTCGGAAAGTCCTCCTGAGGTTGCAAAAAGTTTTCCGGCTGAAGATCGAATGGAAAAGGGCGTGTCGGAAATCTGAGGCTCTAAACTCTGCACATCAATGCCATACAAATGGAGTAGCTGCACCAACTCCCGTGTTGTCAAAACGGCATCCACATCCGAAATTCCTTTATGGGTCATCTCCTCGCGCTGGGCCTCAAACTTCTTCGCAGTACAAGGCATTATTGCTACCGAGAAAAGCTGCTGCGACGGTATGCCTACCTCCTTCGCCCAGCACTCCTTGATAATAGCACCTAAAGCTTGCTGGGGCGATTTAATCGTTGATACCAGTGATAAAAGTTCAGGGTGAAACTGCTCCATATATTTGATCCATGCAGGGCAGCAACCGGTCAACAAAGGAAGTTTTTCACCCTGCTGCATTCGAATGTTGAGTTCGTGGGCCACCTCCATAGCCACAACATCGGCACCAAATCCAGTTTCAAATACATGGCTAAACCCAATTTTTCGTAGTGCCGACACTAAAACTCCATTGATATCCTTACCCGACTTAAAGCCCAACTCCTCCGATACCGAAACAGAAATTGAAGGAGCTAGCTGGACTACCACCGTAACGTTGGGGTTATTCAGCGCATTTTGTACTTCATCAAGATTGGATTTTTCGTAGAGAGCACCGGTAGGGCAAACCATAAGACACTGGCCGCAAAAGATACACGATGAAAAGTTAATTTCTTTACCTAGTGCCGTTGTAACCATCGATTTGCTGCCTCGCCCTACTAACTCCAGAGCGGAAACCTGCATCACCTCATCACACATTCTAACACAACGTCCGCATAAGATGCACTTCGATGGATCACGAACAATGGAGGGGCTGCTCTGGTCAATTTTATGCTTGAGCTTTTTGCAAGTAATCCGACGCTCTCGTATATTCATTTCAGCGGAGAGGTCTTGCAGTTCGCAACTTCCATTACGTTCACAGTAGAGACAATCGTCGGGATGATTTGAAAGGAGTAACTCAACAATGGTTTTTCGTGCTTTTATAACCTTTGGGGAGTGTGTTTTTATCTTCATCCACTCCTCTACAGGATGCGAACAGGAAGGCACTAATCCACTTTTTCCCTCCACTTCCACCACACAAATGCGGCAAGCACCTGAAGGGCTTAAGTTCTTCATGCTGCAAAGGGTTGGCACCTTGATTCCATTCTGGTGAAGTGCCTCCAAGATGGTATCCCCCCGTTGGGCTTGTATTTCCTTACCGTTTACCTCAATACTAAATATCACTCCCATACCAAATTTCTAATGAGTTAAAACAGCACCAAACATACAGGTCTCCAAGCAGGCTCCGCAAGCAATACACCTTTCGGTAACCACGTAGTGAGCCATTCGAGGTGCCCCGACAATGGCATTTACCGGGCACTTTTTTACGCAAGCGGTACAGCCCGTGCATTTATCTAGGTCGATCTGAAAAACCCTCAAATCCTTGCAAACACCAGCCCTGCAATGCCTATCGAATATATGTTCCTCATACTCATCCCTAAAATACTTAAGGGTTGAAAGCACAGGATAGGTAGATGCTTGCCCGAGTCCACAGGCAGAGGTGTCCTTCATTACCTCCGCTAATCCCTCCAGCTGGATAACACCTTTAAAGCGTTCCAAGGTGTTGTGGCCCTCCTCGGAGAGAGGTCTGCGGGTTATATTCTTGTAAATTTCGACCATTCGCTGCGACCCTTCCCTGCATGGGATACACTTTCCGCAAGACTCATTCTGGATAAAACCCATAAAGTATTTTACCATATCAAGCATGCAGGTTTTCTCATCATAAACCAAAATGCCACCGTTCCCCATGGGGATGTCGGCCTCTTTTAATCGATCGTAATCCACCTTTAGCGAAAAGAGGGACGGAGGAATACAAGCGCCGGAAGGGCCTCCTATTTGAATGGCCTTAATCTCCGATCCAGGAATAACACCGTCAACAATTTCGAGTATTTGGCTAAAAGTTGTTCCCATCTCTACTTCAACAACCGAGGTTGTAGCACACTTACCGCTCAGAGAGAACACTTTAGTCCCTTTGCTGGTCTCTGTCCCCATGGTTTGAAACCAATCTGGCCCATTCATGAGGATTAAAGGCACATTGGAAAGCGTCTCAAGGTTATTCACCACCGTAGGTTTCCCTTTAAAACCGGCCGTTGTTGGATAAGGTGGCTTCGAGGTGGGCATCCCACGCTTTCCTTCTAAACTTCGTATTAGTGCAGTTTCTTCACCACACACATAGGCACCAGGACCCTTAACTATTTTAATATCTAGGTTGTAACCGCTATCAAAAATATTCTCTCCAAGAATACCAACCTCCCGCATGGAAGCAAGCGCTTCCTCGAGCCGCTGGATAGCGATGGAATACCTATTTCTAGTGTAGATAAATGCTTTTCCGGCTCCGCAGGCATAGGAGGCAATAGCAAGGCCCTCCAGCACCCGATAAGGAGATCCCTCCATTAATAGCCGGTTCATAAATGCGCCCGGATCGCTTTCGTCGGCGTTGCAAATAACATACCTACCATCGGCTGCCACATCAAGGGCCATCCGCCATTTTTTCCCTGTTGGAAAGCCGGAACCGGCACGTCCTCGTAGCCCTGAGCGCTCAACAATATCGCAGATATCAGAAAAAGTATAACTCCGGAGAGCCTTCACAAATGAGAATAAACCACCATGCGCCATATACTGAGGCAGTGAGGTAGGATTATATTTCCCTGTTAGCCCCAGAACAACCCTAAGTTGCTGCTTAAAGAATGGCAGTTCATCCATGAAAGGCACCCCAGACCAGGGATGGTGCAAATCATTTCGGTGCTGAAAAACGGCTCTTCCTTCGGGTAAAAACCTATTGAATATTGGATCCAACAACTCATCCACCTCATGAGCCTGGACATTGGCAATAGCAACCCTAGCCATGCCCGGAAGCTGAACCTCCACCAAGGGCTCCAATCCCATTAATCCGTAACTCCCTACAACCTCAACATACGCCTCAATACCCCGTTGAGCAATATACGCAACTAACGCCTCATGAACACCAACAGCACCGCAAACATTTGCAGATGAGTTAATAGAGATAAACAAAACCGGCTTTTCGACCCTGTCAAACTTAAAGTAAGGGCGACTCTCCTTCCATGAGCTATGACCTTGCCCATTCTCTGAAGCTAATACTTCTTTCATTAGAGGAACGAAATCCCTATCGGAACCAGGTGCGTATACCATACGTTATTGTGTGTTGCGAAACGATTCAATAGTTTCCTTAAGACGATCGTGGGTAAGTTTAGTATAGAATTGTCCGTTTACTGATATAAGCGGAGCTTGCGAGCAGGCAGCCATGCAAGGAACCACCTCAATACTGAACAGACCATTACGAGTAGTTTGACCCTGCTTGATCTTCAACTCTTTTTCGAGTTGAGTCAAGAGAGTCGTTGCGCCAAACATATGACACGCACTCCCCTTGCACAGAGTAATGTGATATTTGCCCTTTGCAAGAAAACGAAACTGATTATAAAAGGTAGCTAACCCGTAGATTTTTGCAGTGGGTATGTTCAGTATCTTACCCACCCGCTCAAGGGCGCTCTCGGGTATATACCCCAAATCGTCCTGAATTTCCTGAAGAATAGGAATTAAACTCTCCCTGCCGTGGTGCAGGTACTTCTCCAAAACAGCGTCAACATTACTATTGGTCATAGCGCTTTTATTGAGAGTTGGCTAGCACTGATTCACTTATAACACAGACGATAAATCTGCGCTCTGAAATTTAAAAATTTTACTCGAGGCTGCCCCATCTCAATATTCTTTTTTTTGCTCACGTCTCTATTTAAACCCTTTTTAAATAAGCACATTACCAAAATGATTGAATGCAAACAAATCCGTTCCATCATTGAAAAAAAAAAGTAAATTTGGCACAGGATATTATCCCATGATCACCAGAATAGCATAAACTTTTCCAACAATGAACGACCTTAAAAAAATTGAGATCAAAATCTGCCTCGGAAGTTCATGCTTTTCAAGGGGCAACCGCATAATTCTCCAAGAGATTAATAGCTATATTGAAACCAAAAGAGTAAAAGATAGGGTATTCTTCCATGGTGCGCACTGTTTTGGCGACTGCAACGACGGACCAAAAATTGAGGTTAATGGGAAGTTATACTGTAAGGTAACCTCTTCTATGGTGCTTGACATACTTAATGAAGCCTTTGGCTTTTAACCGGCAAACAATGGACTTATTTAAAATAAACAAAGATGCCTGTATTGGTTGCTACGCCTGCGTAAGGGTTTGCCCTGTTAAAGCAATTGAGGTTAAAGCGGAAGAAAATGTTGCAAAGATTCTACCCAACCGCTGTATTGGTTGCGGCAGCTGCAAAAACATTTGCCCCGTCGATGCCATCGATTATCATGAATCTATCATAGAAACCAAAGAGATACTGAACTCCGGCGGAAAGATTGCTGCCATTTGTGCCCCTTCCATTTCGGGCGAATTTGTCGATATTACCGACTACCGAAAGTTTGTTCAGATGATCAAAGCCCTCGGTTTTACATACGTTTGTGAGGTAAGCATTGGTGTTGATCTGGTTGCGCAAAAGTATCAAGAACTTTTCGAAAACTTTAATGGGAAATACTACCTCTCCACTTGCTGTCCTGTTGTTGTGCAGCTAGTTGAAAAATTTCATCCAGATTTGGTAAGTAACCTTGCACCCATTATTTCGCCCATGGTTGCAACGGCCAAGATTGTCCGTAATACTTATGGTAGCGATGTAAAAGTAGTATACATTGGTCCATGCATTGCCAACAAGAATGAGGCATTAAAATATTCTGATGATGGAAAAATCGATTCGGTCCTCACCTTCGTTGAACTGCGACAACTATTTAAAGAGCAAAACATTAACGAAGGGATGCTGGAATACTCCGAATTTGACAAACCCATTGGATACAAAGGCTCCCTCTACCCCATTAGCAACGGACTATTGCAGGCTGTAGATATTAGTGAAGATTTGCTAACCGGCGAGGTGATTACCGCAGAAGGACGCAATAGCGTATTGGAAAGCGTGCGCGAATTTGAATTGAGCATTGAGACCATAAAACGGCACTTTAACCTTTTTTACTGCGATGGCTGCATCATGGGGCCTGGAACCTCCCGAGGAGGCCGACCCTATATCCGGAGATCCATTACCATTGACTATGTCAAAAAACGCTTGAAAACCTTCGACAAATCCGAATGGGACAAAGCAGTATTGAAACACTCGACCCTCAACTTTGCCACAACCTTCACCCCAAATGACCAACGCTTACAAGAACCCTCTGGAGAAAAAGTCAAGGAGATTCTGAAAGTAATTGGAAAAGAATTTATAAAAAGCGAATCGGGCTGTGGAGCATGTGGCTATGATTCTTGTAACGATTTTGCAGTTGCAGTATCGAAAGGACTAGCCCATACCGACATGTGCTTAAACTTCACCCTTAAAAACCGTCAGGAATACATTAAAAATCTAAAGGGGACCAACGAGAAATTGGCAAAAACACAGGAAGCACTGCGCGATTCAGAAAAAATTGCCAAGGTAGAGCAGCTAGCGGCCAAAGATGCCATGGAAACCGTGGATGCTATGCTGCAAAAACTACCTTCGGCAGTGGTCATTGCCGATAAGAAACTCAAGATTGTTCATTCAAACCAAAGCTTCATCGACCTGCTGGGTGACGACGCCCTTGAGATTAGCGATATTATTCCTGGCCTAATTGGAGCCGACTTAAAA
Organism: Williamwhitmania taraxaci; assembly: GCF_900096565.1. NCBI lineage: Bacteria > Pseudomonadati > Bacteroidota > Bacteroidia > Bacteroidales > Williamwhitmaniaceae > Williamwhitmania > Williamwhitmania taraxaci. The sequence goes on along the minus strand of NZ_FMYP01000045.1, from coordinate 19,687 downwards.
ACATTACTCCCATACAACATATACAACCAGTTCTCCTATGCACTGCAAAACGGGGAGGATGTAATGAATCGCGACTTAAGCTATAAAGAGGGATTGCTAAATGTCTCCGTATTCACTATAAAAAGAGGAAACGTGGTTGGAGCAATCCTTCGCGACATGTATGCCCCAGAAGTGAGAAAGGAGGAGGTTATTAAGCGTGTGACTGAGGTAATTGATAAGAATCTCGCGATGGTTCAAGAGATAGGCTTTCTGCTTGGTGAAGGAGCTTCAGAGACAGAACAGATGCTTAACTCCATTTTGAAAACATATAAAGACGGACCTAGACGCTAGCCATGAACGATGTTTTTTTTATTGAAGTAGGTAATCAGCAAAAAAACCATGAGGGGGAACGAATTTGCGGCGACGTCTTCCTTTCGAAAAGGGTGAAGGGGGAAGAACGTACGATTGTAGTTCTTTCCGACGGAATGGGGCATGGAGTAAAAGCAAATATGCTGGCAACGCTTACGGCTACTATGGCCCTTAACTTTACAAAAGAGCACAAGGAGGTCAATACTATTGCCGAAATCATTATGAATACGCTCCCGGTGTGCAGCATCCGGCAAATGAGTTACTCCACATTTTCCATTATAGATATTAACCATGAAGGTGAGGTACAAATACTGGAGTACGACAACCCACAATGCTTCATTATGCGGGGCAAAGAGGTATTCGATCCTCACTGGCAGTGCATAATCCTTCAAAGCGAAAAAAATGCCGGAAAAGAGTTACGCAGCTGTTCCTTTAAACCGGAAAAAGAAGATAGAATTGTTGTATGGAGCGATGGTATTGCTCAATCGGGTATGGGCTCCGAGGACTACCCTTTTGGTTGGGGGATCGATAATGCCACGAGTTTTGTGCATCGCATGGTTGTCGCTGAACCTGATATTTCGGCCTCTAAACTAGCTATAAAGGTGGTAAATATGGCCTACGTAAACGACGGATACCACTCAAAAGACGATACCAGTTGCGCGGTTGTTTACTTTCGGGAACCACGTAAACTATTAATTTGTACCGGACCACCCTTTGATGCAGAAAATGACAAAAAACTCGGACGCAAGTTTAAGGAGTTTAAGGGTAAGAAAATCATTTCGGGAGCCACCACCGGCGATATAATATCACGGGAACTCAGCGTAACGATTGAAGATTCATTTGACTTCTCCGATCCCGATCTCCCCCCCATTTCGCAAATGGAGGGATGCGATTTAGTTTCCGAAGGGATTCTTACACTAGGTAAAACCAACGAAATACTAGACAACTACAACGACCGCACCCAACTTGGGAAAGGCCCCGCCGATCTTATCACAAAACTGCTACTCGAAAGCGATGAAATTCACTTTATTGTGGGAACCCGAATAAATGAAGCACATCAAGATCCCAGCCTCCCCGTGGAGTTGGAGATCCGAAGAACGGTAATTAAGCGAATGGCCCAACTCTTAGAGGATAAATTCTTAAAAGAGGTATATATCACATTCCTATAAAGCATAAAAAAAGGCGCTCAGTAAGCGCCTTTTGCCATTGAAATAACTTAATTTATTCCCTTTATTTCGAAAAGATTGCCCTCTCGGTAATCAACGGATTGGTATCTACCTTCTCTTTGTCTAGGATTGAGTATACCGAATTTTGGCTAATATACTCAGGTACGATCATCTTCATTTTCGAAACCAACGTAAAACTATCTGCATCAGCCCGCATCTTGGCCATAAGATCATTAAGATGCCCCGTAATTAACTTGTGATTCATCTTAATTACGCTCGCCTTCATAATCTTGGGGTGGTATGTAGGTAGTGTATTCTCCCCTGTGTTAAGCAACTCTTCATACAACTTTTCGCCTGGACGCAACCCGGTGTAGATAATCGGTATGTCAATGCCAACCTTGAATCCTGAAAGCCGGATCATATTCTTTGCAAGATCGATAATCTTGACACTTTTTCCCATGTCGAAAATAAATATCTCGCCTCCATGCCCCATTACACTAGCCTCTAGAACAAGTTGACAAGCTTCTGGTATTGTCATGAAAAAACGGGTAACATCAGGATGTGTAACCGTAAGAGGGCCACCTTGATCAATTTGCTTTTTAAACAGAGGTATTACAGAACCATTAGATCCTAATACATTCCCAAATCGAGTAGTAATAAACTGCGTGCGCGAGATACCATCGAGCGATTGAATATATATTTCGGCCATGCGCTTTGTGGCCCCCATGATGTTTGTTGGATTTACTGCCTTATCGGTGGAAATCATAACAAACTTCTCAACCCCAAATTCAACCGCAAGATCAGCCAGTTCTTTTGTTCCAAAAACGTTATTCTTTATGGCCTCCTTTGGATTGTTTTCCATCAGTGGAACATGCTTATATGCGGCGGCATGAAACACTATATCTATTTTCTGCGAATCAAAGAGGCGATGCATACGAGTAGAATCGGTAATATCACCCACAATAACCTCAAGCTGCGATTTTAGTTCTGGATATTTCCCCAGTAACTCCAGTTCAATAAAGTATATTGGCGTTTCAGCTTGATCTAACAGGATTAGTTTGGCCGGTTTAAAAGAGAGAACTTGGCGAACAATTTCCCCGCCTATTGACCCAGCAGCACCTGTAACCAAAATCGTTTTCCCCTTTAAGGAACTAGAAATCGTATGAACATCTAAGTGAATAGGATCCCGCTCTAAAAGATCCTCAATCTTGATTTCATCCAGGCGAGGTAAAACAGGGTTGTTAGTAGTAAGTTCAACAAAATTTCGGATACTTTTAACTTTAACGCCCCTATTTAAGCATTTCTGCACGACAACATTCTTTTGTTCTGCAGGAATATCTTTATCGGCAAAGATGAGCTGCTTGACGTTATACGCCGTAATGAGATTATCAAGTTCGCTTATATCGAAAATATTCAACCCTTCAATGGTTTTCCTGTACGCCTTGGAGCTATGATGCATAAAACCAATGACCTTCAGAGGTGAGTCAATATCTGAATCAAGGGCTCGCTTTAGCGACACTGTAAAATGCTCTCTTCCATAAAGCAGCACGTTAACGACCCGCTTGCTTTCACCGCCACTGCGTATGCTGGACATAAAATGCCTAGCAAAAATCCGAAAGGCGATTAAGAGGTAAGAGGTTATGAAAAAATCAATGAAAACCACGGACATTGGAACCAGATAAAAGCCAGAACTATAGAAGGAAGCAACGTTAATTAAAACGAATGAAACATTACCAACTAGAACCGCACATACTATCCGCATCAAGTCTTTAACACCAGTATACCTGATATACATCTTATCCGTTCCTAAAACAAAAAAGGCGATCATCCTTATTACCAGATAGAGTAGAATTGCCCGAGTGAGATTTTCGGAAGCGGAAACAGGTATAGTAAAATTAAAGCGAAGAAGATAGGAGGATAGAATTCCAAGTAGACTCCAAAAGATATCAATATTCATAATAACCCAAGAAGGTACCAATATCTTGGCGATCCCGCTCGCTTTATTATCAAGACTACGTAAGAAGGCTTGAAACATAACTTATGGTTTTATAAAAACGAAATTACCCCATAAATGTGAGGTAGTCAATAAAAAGTAAGAAAAAATATGCCGCAATTAGTATTCGTATAAGAATTTCGACAATTTAGCCATAAACAGAAAGTTCATATCGAAGGAAGCATACTAAAGACTCTACCCTATGACAAATATTGAGCCATTAATTTCGATACAACAAAAAACAGAAGAAAAACTTAATGAAGTATTGTTACTGCAGTTAAGCAAGACTTGTCAGAAGGCTTCGCATTCAATACTATTGAAGGAATAAATACCCTACCGCATTTCTCCCTAATAGTAATAGCCACAAAAAAAGGGCTGCTCAGTGAGCAACCCTTTTTTTAATTATAACAGCATAAATTACTGCTCGTATTCTTTTAAGATATCTCTTACACCATCGGGAGATACTCGTCCATAAACCTTCTCACCTACAGTTACAACCGGGGCAAGGCCACAGGCTCCAACACAGCGAAGACAGCTAATAGAAAATTTTCCATCAGGAGTTGTCTGACCAACAGATATATTTAACACGCGCTTAAATTCATCCAATACTTTTTCGGCACCACGAACGTAGCAAGCAGTACCCGTACAAATTGAAATGGGGTGCTGTCCTTTTGGTAACATGGTGAAAAAAGAGTAGAAAGTCACTACGCCGTATACCTTAGCAACAGATATCTTAAGCTCGCGAGCCACAATTTCTTGTATCTCGGCCGGTAGGTATCCGAAGGCTTCCTGCGACTTGTGAAGCACATTAATAAGTTCTCCGGGTTCGTTGTTGAATGATTTGCAAATCTCCTTGAGTTTTGCAACGTCTTCTTTCTTTAACTCTACTTTTATATGTGACATTGATCTATCCTCCAGTAGTTAAATGAAAATATCCTTCTTGCTCCTATCAAAGTATGCAGTATGCAGCAGGTGATGTGCTTTTTCGCTCATTGGTTTTCCAAGGAACTCTTCATACAGTTTAATAATGTATGGGTTCTCATGCGATTTCCTAATTGGCTTACCTGCATCCTCACGATAAATGGCTTCTTGACGTGCCTTGATGATGGCAATATTCCCATGGTGCAATGGTTGCCCACCACCACCAATACAACCACCTGGACAAGCCATGATCTCAATTGCATGGAAATTTACTTCACCAGCACGAACGCTATCGAGAAGTTTACGTGCATTTCCAAGTCCATGAGCAATACCGATATTTACAGGAAGGCCGTTGAAATCGATAGTAGCAGAGCGAATACCATCAAGACCACGTAGTTCAGTAAAATCGAGCCTTTCCAGTTTCTTTCCAGTTTGTAATTCATAGGCTGTACGAACAGCAGCTTCAATAACTCCACCTGTGGTACCAAAGATAACCGCGGCACCTGTTGATTCACCCATTGGACGATCGAAGTCTTCCTCTGCAATTTCAGCAAAGTTGATATTCGATTCTTTTATTAAGTGAGCCAATTCACGAGTTGAGATAGAAAAATCTACATCAGGATTACCATCGACCTTGAATTCATCACGTTGGCACTCATATTTCTTAGCAAGACAAGGCATTACAGAAACAACTACCAATTCTTCGCGGGTTTTACCTAACTGCTCGGCAAAGTACGATTTAGCAATGGCGCCGAACATCTGTTGTGGCGATTTTGCAGTTGAAGGTACATCCAGCATATCTGGATAGTTGTTCTCGAAGAAGGTTACCCAACCAGGACAGCATGAGGTAAGAATAGGCAACTTCACATCCTTGTCGCCCTCCAAGAACTTACCCAAACGGGTTAGCATCTCAGTTCCCTCTTCCATAATGGTAAGATCGGCGCCAAAATCGGTATCGAAAACGTAATCGAATCCAAGTTGACGGAGTGCTGCAGTCATTTTACCGGTAACCAATGTACCCGGCTTCAAACCAAACTCTTCACCCAGCGCTACGCGCACAGCAGGAGCGGTTTGAACAATAACCGTTTTCTTTGGATCGGCAATTGCACGGATTACCTTTGGAGTATGATCCACCTCGGTAAGAGCACCTGTTGGGCAAACAGCTACACACTGTCCACAATATGTACAGGGTGATTTATCAAGATCCTGCTCGAAAGCTGGAGCAACACACGACATAAATCCACGATTTACACCAGATAATGCGCCTACAGTTTGGAAATCGTTACACATTGTTTCGCAACGGCGGCACATGATGCACTTATCCATATCGCGAATAATTGCAGGCGAAGTGTCTTTCCTGTAGGTAGACATTTCAGCAAACTCCTGACCCGGAATATGACGAATTCCTAACTTAACAGCCATGTCTTGCAAATCGCAACGACCGCTCTTAGGGCAGATCAAGCAATCTTTCGGGTGGTCGGAAAGGATTAGTTCCATTACGGTGCGGCGAGCGTTAATAACGCGAGGTGTGTGCGTTTTTACCACAAGACCTTCGGTGCAATTGGTAGAGCAGGAAGGTGCAAGATTGCGTCTTCCTTCAACCTCTACAACGCAGATTCGGCATCCAGCTGGCTTATTTTCGATACCTAAATCATGAAGATCCATGTAGCAAAGAACCGGAATATCAATACCGAGCTTTTTGGCTGCTTTGTAGATGGTTGTTCCCTTCTCTACCTCCACCGCCTTATTATCTATCGTCAGTTTTACAGTTTCCATCTATATTTCCCCCAAATTATTTAATGCTGATTGCACTGAATTTACACTTTTCGATACATGCGCCGCACTTAATACAAACAGCAGAATCGATAAAGTGTGGCTGTTTACGCTCACCGGAGATGGCGTTTACAGGGCAAACGCGTGCACATGCAGTACACCCAACGCAAGCCTCAGGATCAATTACATATTGCATTAAGCTCTTGCACTGGCTGGCAGGACATTTTTTGTCCTTCACGTGAGCTTCATACTCGGAATAGAAGTTATCCAATGTAGAAAGAACTGGGTTTGGCGAGGTTTGGCCTAAACCGCAAAGAGCTGTATCCTTAATTACATGGCTTAGGTTACGGAGTCTATCCAAATCTTCCATGGTTCCTTCGCCCTTGGTAATTTTATCAAGCAACTCATGGAGTCTCTTGTTACCAATACGGCATGGAGAACACTTTCCGCAAGATTCCTCAACAGTGAATTCGAGGTAGAACTTAGCAACGGCAACCATACAGTTGTCTTCGTCCATAACGATCATACCACCCGAGCCCATCATAGAGCCAGCAGCAATAAGGTTATCAAAATCGATAGGTGTGTCAAGATGCTTTTCAGTTAAGCAACCGCCTGATGGACCACCAGTTTGAACTGCCTTAAACTTCTTACCGTCCTTAATACCGCCACCAATTTCAAAGATTACCTCACGAAGCGTAGTTCCCATAGGAACTTCAATCAGACCAACGTTATTAATCTTTCCAGCGAGGGCAAATACCTTTGTTCCTTTTGATTTCTCGGTACCAATACTTGCAAACCATTCAGAACCCTTTAGAAGGATAACAGGAATATTGGCAAAGGTTTCAACGTTATTTACATTGGTAGGCTTTCCGTTGTAACCGCTTTCTGCAGGGAATGGTGGCTTAACCGTTGGCTCACCACGATGGCCTTCCATGGAGTGAATGAGTGCAGTTTCTTCACCGCAAACAAATGCACCAGCACCATAGCGTAACTCGATATCAAAGTTGAAACCGGTACCCATGATGTTTGTGCCGAGCAGTCCATACTCGCGTGACTGATTAATTGCAGTTTTTAAGCGTTGAATAGCAAGTGGATACTCTGCACGAATGTAAACAAGTCCCTTGGTTGCGCCCATGGTATATCCGCAAATAGCCATAGCCTCAATTACCGAGTGTGGATCGCCTTCGAGAATGGAGCGATCCATAAATGCTCCTGGATCTCCTTCGTCGGCGTTACAAACTACATACTTTTGATCAGCGGCATTCTTGCTGGCAATTTCCCATTTAAGACCTGTAGGAAATCCTCCACCGCCACGGCCTCTTAGACCAGACTTCTTAATTTCATCGATAACTTGCTGAGGAGTCATTTCGGTAAGAGCCTTACCAAGAGCCATGTAACCTTCGCGGCCAACATACTCCTCAATATTCTCGGGATTGATGAATCCACAGTTTCTTAAAGCAACACGGATTTGCTTCTTGTAGAAGCCCATGTGCTTTGAGTCACTTATATGCTTGTTATCCGCGTTAGGATCGGTATAAAGTAAACGATTTACTTTTCTACCTTTAATAACATGTTCCGATACAATCTCGGCAACATCGGATGGTTTCACTTGAGTGTAAAAGGTATTGTCGGGCATCACCTTAACAATAGGTCCTTTTTCGCAAAAGCCAAAGCAACCAGTCATAACAACCTGAACTTCGTCTTTTAGGCCCTTTGCTTCAAGTTCCTTTTTAAAATCCTCAACAATAGTATCGCTTGCAGAAGCACGGCATCCAGTACCACCACAAACAAGAAGATGCATTTTATATTTTGCCATTACTCGATCCTCCTAATGGGTTTTTAGTCTATTTTTTCGTAGTTCACTGGAATGATACCGTCGACCAATTCTCCGGTCTTGATATACTTTTCAATAATCTCATCGGCCTTTTTGGTGTCAACATATCCGAAGACAATTGGCTCTTGACCGGGAAGTGTTACCTCAACGGTAGGTTCGGCATAGCAATAACCCATACAGCCCGTTTGAGTAATTACAGCGCCAATACCTCGCTTGTCGAGTTGGTCGATAAAAAATTCCATAACGGTCTTTGCTCCAGAAGCAATACCGCAAGTAGCCATAGCCACTTTAATTTGAACGTGGCTTCCAGGGTTTTCTGCTTTTTCCCTGAGATCCACCTTCGATAGCATGTCGGCCTGCATCTTCTTTAGGTCGGCTAACGATTTAATCTGTGCCATACTTGTTTCTCCTTATAAACTTAGTAAGTGGTACGTTGAATTTTAGCGCAAATCTATGTTAACTGTTTCACATATAACCAAACAAAAATCATGTTTTTCAACCTACTCTTCTATTTGAATTTCGTCTAAATTCTCTTTCACCATCTCCTTGAGGAAGCGGGTAACCTTCAAATCGTTAATAGGAGTCCCTTCCAACGCTTTGGTTACCTCTCTGGTATCAAAGCAATACTCCTTGCTATTATACCGATGGGTGTATACAAAATCAATCTTAGGATTCGATGTAGCGAGAATAACGATCACCCCTGCTATATCGCCCAGAGCTGGCCTATCGATATTATTATAGCGAAAGGTAGCCATAAGCTCCGTTCCTTTGTTTTCTTTCGATGTAATTGAAAAGTGCCCCTCGCACCGCTCTGCATTTTGTTTTAGGAGAGGGATACCTAGACCAACCTTTCGAGTGGTTCGTGAGGTGTAATACGGATCAACCACTTTCTCCAGTGTTTCTTTACTCATCCCGCAACCATTGTCGCGAATGGTTATGGAAAAAAGATCGTTCAGAGTATCCTCAACCAAAAGTATTTCAATGAATGTCGCTTTGGCCGAAATGGAGTTTTGTGCAATATCGAGAATGTGGAGTGATAAATCTTTCATAGCTAATCAACAAGAACGTTACGCCCCTCTTTACTTTGGAGCGCTAATTTGAATTCGTTAAAAGTTGGTTCTTCCATCTGAAGCACCGTAAATACCTCACCAATGCCTTCGGGAAGGTGGGCGTCGGAGTTTTGGATAAACGTGTATTTACTTAAATATGCATTCTTCTTTAGAAAATTAGCCTTTGAAGTATGCCTGGATATTTCGACTCCATCCACTAGCAAATCCGGCGGGAGAAATCCTAGCTGGCTAATCACGCTAAACTTGGTTTTATTGATATGAGCCGGAATAAACAGACCACCAAGTTCATGCACAATCCTTTCTAATTCATTTATGCCAATAGTTAGCGAAGAAATTAAGGGAACTTCAACTTCTTGAATAATATTCTCATCGCGATCCAAAACTACCTGATAACCAAAAATTGCAGGATCATTAACAAGCCCCACTGGGTAGTGCTTTTCAACTATCTGCTGAAACGCTGAAAGTGATTTATAATCGGGGAAATAGGTCAAGCAATGGGCCTCTTCTTTAGTTGTAATCTCGGCTCCAAAAAACAGAGCAATACCAGCCTCCGAGGCAATCTCCTGAGTGAGTTGGCAATGCAAGGTTGTGTTATGATCGGTTACGGCTATAATATCAAGACCAACCTCCTTTGCCCTCGACACAATCGTACCAGGACTCATTTCGAGTGAGCCACATGGCGAGAGCACTGAGTGTAAATGAAGATCGGCCTTAAAGAGCCTCATAATCTACATCATCAATTTATAAATTTGTCCGGTAATTTCAAAAGTATCAAGGGTTGTTCCTAGTATTGGAATGCCCTCTTGGTTACTTTGGGCCGCAGTATCCTCCTCCGGTTGTTCACCCTTAACTAAAACTACAGCCGCTAACTCCTTTAATGAAGCGATAGCCATAACATTTTTATGGGTTTGAATGGTAACCCAAACCATACCCGAATCGGCACTTCCCATCACATCGCTCAGTAAATCACTGGTATAGCCACCAACAATTTCATTGTCGAGTCCCTTAGCACCTGAGAAAACAACCAACCCCAACTTTTCAACAATATCAGAAACTTTCATGATCTGCTCCTTTCTTTTTGCAATTTTTAATGAACTTATCTTGACCCCAAACCCGTTCCATAATTCGGAAAGCATGATCGGTATCGAGGGTTTTTGTTTTCTCCATCATTTTCTGAACGAACACACACTGGGAGATAGATCCCTTCTTTTGGACAATATCCTCAGCAAGCGCTTGGCATGAAGGGGCTCCACATAAACCACAATCAATCCCAGGCAAATAGCACATCACCTTTCGGGCGCGCTGCATCTTACGCATGGCCTTTGCCATGTCCTCATCTAGCTTATACATCGATCGTGGCTTAATCTCCACCGACAACCGAATATGCCGCTTAAGGTAGTCCTCGTAATCTGCAATTACCTTTGATGATTCGGAAACCTCATCCATTGCCTTAGCCCCTGCCCTTTTTGCTCTATTGCGTAACCGCTCAACCGTTAAAAAACGATTTGCAGTAGTAAGAACGCCACCAGCGCAACTCTCATCGCATGCCCTTAGTTCCAGAAAATCTATTTCGGCAATCTCATCACTTTCGAGCTTTTCCAGGAATTCAATCACATTGTGAACCTCGTCAATGGCGAGGCTGCGGCCTTTGGCATGGTTTGCCTCACCGTTGGTAAGACTCCACTGGATTTCCACAGAGTTGAGGTGACCCTGCTTTGGCAGGACAACTTTCTCCTTGTTCTTATGCTTAATACCTTTGTATATCCGATTGTAAATAAAATCCATGTTAATCACTCCGTTGATGCGTGAATGACCTTCCCCTACAGGTGCCTTCACCGCAGCAATCTTGGCTGCGCAAGGAGTAACATAAAATATTCCTATCTCCTCCTCTTTGGCTCCTTCATCCATTAAGACCTTACGGCAATATATCGCTGAGATGTCCAAGGGGGGGCGAAGAAGCATAATATTATCGACCAAGGATGGAAACTTAACCTGAATGAGCCGAACAATAGCTGGGCAGAAGGAAGAGATAACAGGCTTGTTGGCAATTTCATCTTTGGCATAATCAAGTTGAGTCCGCTGAAGAATTGACGCACCATGCTCCACCTCATAAACCCAAGTGAATCCAACATCCTGTAAAACACTATATATCTCGCTATCAGAGATCTCGTCGGGAAACTGGCCCATTAAAACAGAAGGAACTAGGGCAACTCGGTGTTTGTAGTCAAATATCTTACTAAAATCGTCCTGTTCAATAATGATAGCATGCACGGGACATACCCTAAAGCATTCGCCACAGTCGATACACCTATCCTCAATTAGTTCGGCTTTACCATCGAATACACGCAAAGCTTCTGTAGGACAAACCCGCATGCAGTGGGAACATCCAATGCAAACATCCTTCAGTATTCTTAACGCATGGTGAAAAAACTTTTTTTCCATCGACTACGAAGATTGACTATTTAAATACATGGTAATCTCAAGCGTGGTTCCAACACCTACCTGACTGGTTATTTCGAACTTATCGGCATTAAAATCGATATTTGGCAATCCCATACCTGCCCCAAACCCCATTTCTCTTACGGCAGACGAAGCCGTTGAGTATCCTTTCTGCATTGCAAGTGGAATATCGGGAATTCCGGGTCCCTCATCAACCAATCGCATTACAATCTTCTCAGTATCAATAGCGGCATAAATAGTGCCGCGATAGGCATGGGCTACAATATTTACTTCCGCCTCGTAAAGGCAAACCACTACCCGCTTTACAATTTTCACATCTACATTGAGCTGCTTCAGAACCTTTTTTATTTGGCTCGAAGCATATCCTGCGCGTGCAAAATCACCGCTTTCAACCTTATATTCAAAATTCATCGACATATCGACAAACTAATAGACAGGCTTCAAACCTACCTTGTAAAGTTCACCCGTTACGAAGAACAACGAACGAGTGGATTGCAATACCACTATATCGCTTTCTTCCGCCAATTCAATCATCTCGTCAGTAATGGGCTTATTGCGCACAAATAATACGCACGGAATATCCGACATTTCAGCGGTTCTAATGGCTTGTAGATTGGTGAGACCTGTTATGAGCAATAAGTTGTCGCACTGAACGGTCAAAACATCGCTCATCAAATCGGAGGAGAAGGCAAACTCGATTTCGGTCCCGAGCAATTTTTCTCCACATACAACCTTTGCACCAATAACCTCACATATTTCCTTTAAGTTCATACACTTGCATTTAAGCCATTAATAAAATGATGGGAGTGTATTCCACTGCCTTTCCAAATACGGACAAATTTGCACAATTGTTACAGAATAAACAATAGAAGCAAAAACATTAAATCGTCTGTTACTCATATTTTTATTCGGTATATACGAACAACTTACGGCATGGTCAACTTATGGTTCTTCTTACTGTTTAAAGTTTTTCTCAAACAATCGAGGTCTAAATACCAAGGATAGGTATGCCCAGGATGAAGTTTCCCCGTTAGCTATACCAAATAATTTTTCAGCAGTTGAAGACTGTAGCATCAGAGAATATCCTCCTTGCATCAAAAAACTCTTGGCTAATTGGTAGGATAGCATTACATCTACTTCCGACCCCAACTCCTTGCTGGTGACGCGTTGGTACCCTTCAGGGGCTATGGCGTCGGAAAAACCCGATTCGGCCAAAGAAAAATAATGATAATCAAACTGCGCCTCCCATTTGGGTGCGAATTTACACTTATACCCAACATAGATGTCGACCAAACCTCCATCCTTTATCTCCCTCAACTTTGTGTAGTAGTCCATATAGCCATGCAAGCTGTGAGCCGTTCCGTATGGACGAATAAAAGAGTTTGATTTTCCCTTTTGCAATTCAGCCTTGCTAGTTCCTGTATAGTATGCGCCGCCTATGTATAGGCTACCCACTGATCCGGTTTTATAGGTTCCCTTTAAAGCGACAGCTCCAGCGACAACCTTTGCGCCACTCTCATGTTGGCCATGCTGGATGTATAGGGATAGGTCGGATGAATAAGCACCTTGGGTCATAATCATATTTGAACCAAAAGTATGGCGCGGATAGATGATTGTGGCAACTCCTTTCTTTTGGTTTCCTTCCACAAAACTTAATAAGCTAGCCGAGGAGGATGAGCCAATACTCTTTTTCAGGTAACCAACGGTAAAGAAGCGGAAGTAATCTTTAGTGTAGTCTGTTAAGAATACATCGTCACTGGAGCGATTAATACCACCACCTATACTGGCAGAAATCCCGCTGATAGGCTGTTCAAACATACACAAAGCAGCATCGTACGATTTACCTGCAATGGACCAATCGGGTGCCCCAACAATGCGCTGGTCATCATAGCTTATCTCCTGCCGTCCTACCTTAAAACTCCAAGATGGATTTACCCAATACCGAAACCAACTCTCATGAACTGAAACGGCATTCACGTCGGTAGAATTTGCGTATTGACCCCAGATGCGGGCATCTTGAAACGAGAGTTGAACCTGAAAACTATCGGCCTTAAAACTAAAAGCAACCCGTCCACGCTGATAAACAAGGGTCGTTGGGTCGGTAACCTCGCTTGCTGGTTTTTTATAACCATCACGGTATTCGAACCGATTGCGCAGATCGGCATCGACCTTAAACACTTGGGCTGATATGGACTGCATACAAGCAATAAACAAAAAGACTAGGAACAAACGGCTAACAAACAACATAGCATACTATTAAAGAATGAAGCCCAAATTTAAAATAAAAAGCGGGGAAATCAATCCCCGCTTTTGCTTTTAGTATCTAGCCCTTGCCTTATAGTGTGTATGCAGCAGTTCGTGCGATTTGTGCCCGAGCGGTGCACCAAGGAAATCCTTATAGATCAATACCACTTCAGGATTTTCATGCGATTTCCGTAGAGCCTTACCCTCATCCTCACGATAAATAGCCTGAGCTCGTTTAGCGCGAACCTCTGCATTTGTAGGAATTGGCTGTCCACCACCACCCAAGCATCCGCCAGGGCATGCCATAACCTCAATAAAATGATAGTTGGCTTTACCTGCCTTGATATTCGCAAAAAGTTCATAGGCATTTTGAAGACCATGCGCAACAGCAGTCTTCAGCTCAACCCCTTCAAGGAAACTCCACTCTGGCTTAACGTTCTCAATCAGGATGGAGGCCTCTTTCAAGCCCTCTATTCCGCGAACTGCATTGACTTTAAGCCCCTCGAAAGGAACTTCCCTACCAGTAATAATCTCGTAAGCGGTTCGTAAAGCGGCTTCCATCACGCCACCTGACGCACCAAATATTACTGCTGCGCCAGTGGATTCACCCATCATGCTGTCGTAATTACTATCAGGCAGGGTCTTAAAGTCGATACCGGCCTGCTTAATCATAATTGCAAGTTCACGGGTTGTAAGAACGTAGTCCACATCCTTATAGCCACTGGAACGCATTTCGGGTCTGTCTGCTTCAAACTTTTTGGCAGTACAAGGCATAATGGAAACAGAAATGATGTCCGCTGGGTTAATTTTCTTCTTTTGCGCATAGTAAGTCTTCACCAAGGCGCCAAACATTTGCTGAGGCGATTTACAGGTAGAAAGGTTATCGAGATACTCAGGAAAAGCATGTTCAATAAACTTAATCCACCCAGGGGAACAAGAGGTTGCCATGGGCAATTTAACCGTAGGATCCTTATCCACCAATGCCCGTTTAAGACGGGTTAGCAGTTCGGTTCCCTCCTCCATAATGGTAAGGTCAGCGGTAAAATCAGTATCAAGAACGGAATCGAAGCCCATTCGCTTTAGGGCTGAAACCATTTTGCCGGTAACAATAGTGCCCGATTCAAACCCAAGTTCTTCGCCAAGTGCGATACGCACGGCAGGTGCCGTTTGAACCACAACATGCTTGGTAGTATCATAGATGGCGTCCCACACTTCTTCCAAATAGTTTTTTTCGGTAAGAGCACCCGTGGGACAACGGATAACACACTGACCACAGTTAGAGCAAACTACATCGTACATTGAGTTTTCATAGAAAGTGGAAATCTTCATATGTTCACCCTTATAGGCTACACTAAGTGCCCCTAAGTGCTGCAACTCCTCGCAGGTACGAACACACCGTTGGCACCGAATACACTTGCTATCGTCCTTAATAATTGAAGGAGACATTTGATCGATTGTGTAATGCTTATTTGGTACTAGGTCGATAAACAATCTATCCAAAATCTTAAATTCGGATGACAAGTTTTGTAGTTCACAGTTACCGTTTTTAAAGCACTTTGTACAATCGGCGTTATGTTCCGAAAGCAAGAGTTCAATAACGTGTTTACGTGCAGTCCTCACCTTAAGGGTGTTGGTGTGAATGTCCATACCGCTAGCAGCAGGAGTCGCACAGGAGGCAACCAACGCTCGTGCGCCTGTCTGCTCAACAACGCAAATGCGGCAATTGCCTGCAACACAAAGATCCTTATGGTAACAAAGCGTTGGGATGTGAATGTTTAACTTTTGAGCAGCCTCTAAAATGCTTACACCCTCTTCAACCACAACCTCAATACCATCAATTTTCAAATTTATTTTAGTAGCCATAGCCGTCATTTTTCGGATTAGTAAATCATCTCCTCTTTAAAATTCTCCACGATTGATGAGAAGCTGTTTGCAACACTCTGTCCCAGTCCGCACTTAGCAGTAATCTTCATAGTTTGGGTGAGTTTTAGCAACTGATCAAGATAGGAAATGGGCTTCTCGCCATGCTTAACAGCCTCAATGCCAAGCAGTAATTGTTGGCAACCAACCCGACAAGGGGTGCACTGTCCGCAAGACTCTTCTTGGAAAAACTCCAAATAGTTCTTCAGCACATTATACATGGAACGGGAACTATTGAAAAGCATCATAGAGCCTCCAGTAGGAACACCTTCAAAACCAATGATGGTTTCCTTAAACTTTTTCCGAGGCACGCAAAATCCTGAGGCACCGCCAACCTGAACCGATTTGGTATCGCCATCGCCAAACTCTTCTACAAAGTGATCGACTGTCATACCCAGCTCCAATTCATAAATACCCGCTTTAGGGGTATCGCCCGAAATAGAGAAAACCTTTGATCCGCGCGAGTCCGAAGTTCCAAGATCTTTAAATTGCTTGGCCCCGTGCTTCATAATCATAAATGCGTAGACAAGGGTCTCCACGTTGTTGATAACAGTAGGCTTGTTTCTAAATCCCGAAATGGTAGGATAAGGAGGCTTATTTCTTGGTTCGCCGCGCTTTCCTTCCATCGATTCAAATAGGGCACTCTCCTCACCACATATGTAAGCCCCACTTCCCATAACAATTTCGATCTTAAAGTCGATGGATAGTTCTTTAAGCGTTTTCTGAAAAATGTCAAGTTGAGTCTTAAGTTCTGGCAACAAGAAACGATACTCACCGCGGAGGTACACAAATCCGAGTTTAGCATCAATAACCTTAGCACAAATGGCCATCCCTCCGAATACTTTTTGGGGAACCTGAAAAAGAATTTCCCTATCCTTAAAAGTCCCAGGCTCTCCCTCGTCCGCATTACAAACCACGAACCGCTCCGAAGCAGGTTGCTCAGCCGTAAATTTCCACTTCAATCCGGTTGGAAATCCGGCACCACCTCTGCCCTTCAGTCCACTCTCCAATACCTCCTTAACAATATCCTCATTGGATAAGGAGTAAGCCTTTTTTAAAATCTCTTTTGGGTTTATGTCCTGATCAAAGATCAGATCCACCCGTTTTAGTTGCGTATATGTCATAGCAGTAGCTCTTTTTTTGGTTAACCGTTACTTCTTCATATGCTCTGAAATAATCTCCCTTACCTTGTCCGGATCGAGTTCCGTGTAGGCCTCGTCATTAATAAGCATGGCCGGCCCTTTATGGCACCATCCCAAGCAATTGGTTTCCAATAGCGTAAACTTTCGATTCTGAGTGGTTTCGCCAACCTTAATTTTTAGTAATTCCTCAATTGTCTGAAGAATTGCATTTTTTCCCTTCATGGAGCAAGTGATGGTTCGGCAAACCCGAATAACATAAAACCCTCTTGGCTCTGTATCGAGAAACGAGTAAAACGTTGCCGTTCCATAAACTTGGGCAGCCGAGATATTGAGTTCTTCCGCCACCTCAGTCATAGTTTCTTGAGTCAAGAAACGTTCTTCCTGAATAATACCTTGCAAGATTGGAATCAAGGCTTCCCTTGACCGCCCATGCTTGTCGGCTAAAGTCTTTACCAAATCGCGTGTTTCAACCATAATCTTGCGAGTTTTAAGTGATTTTGTGTTATCAAAATAACACTGTTATTTTGATAACTACTAATTATTGTTCATAATGCTGTATCTCAGTTATAAATCTACTTTTATACCACAAATATTTTCATGATTATTATATGGATTTGATATGATATTTGTCATGTTTAAATATATCCCATATGGATTTGGTAGGTCAACAAGTATTGTACATCATGATAGATTATGCAAAATGATTACACTAGTATATTCAACTAGGAAATCTGGCTCATTAAAATTAATCGAAGGAGTAACTGAGGCAAAACCAACCAAAGAGATAAAAGCAATCACTCCAGTAATTAACAAAAAGAGGGGAATCCAAACGGATTCCCCTCTCTACGTGAACGATTACTCTCGCTATTTCACAATTTTCATTTCGTTCAAAAGCCATGTTGCGCCGGCATACTTATCAATCAAGAAAAGTGCATATCTTACATCTAAAGCGATGTTTCTGCACCTATCCGAATCAAATTGTATATCGCTCATGGTACCCTCCCAGGCCCGATCGAAATTAATCCCCACTAACTCGCCTTTAGCATTGAGTACCGGTGAACCACTATTTCCACCAGTGGTGTGGTTTGTGCCAATGAAAGCAACATGAAGTTGGCCATTTTTAGCATAGTTGCCAAAATCACGCGCACGATACAAACTTTTTAATTTTTCGGTCACATTATAATCGTAAATATCCGGATTGTCCTTTTCAATTACGCCATCCAGCGTAGTGTAATACTTATATTCTACCCCATCCCGCGGAGTAAACCCTGAAACTTTACCAAAGGCAACCCTAAGCGTAGAGTTGGCGTCGGGATAGAATATTTTATCTTTTTCCATCTCCATTTGGGCCTTGACATATTTCCGATAGGCTAAATCCAACTCCTTCTCAATTCGTCCTAAATTGGCTGTTACGCCCTTGTCGTATACCACAAAAATCTCATTATACAAGCTAACGGCAGGGTCGTCAAGAATCATCTTTGCGGCAGTAGTATCCATATTCGCCCACAACAACTTGGATTTTGTGGAGTCGACAAAGAGGGTATTGCTGAAAATGGATTCCGTTAAGGAGTCAACAAAAGAAGGGGATTTCTGATATTCGGCCAACAAATTAGCCGGCACATATTGTGCAGGGGCATTTTCAAGATAAGAACCAACCATTGCGCTAAATATTTTACGATCAGTAAGCAGGTTATAGTCCTTATAGAATGACTGGACGAATTCACCAAACTCCCTTAACTTTATGGAATCAGCAGAGGTGAAACTTCCTTTTTTCTGAAACCGGGTGGCCCACGTTCCATAGCTGTTTGCAACGCGGAGCAACTCAACCGCACCTATAGCCTCACGGAAATAGTCTCGTGATTTTACAAGCGGAGTGTATTCTTCATAGAGTTTTTGGAACTGCGGAATTAAGCTTCCATACAGCTTAGCTCTTTCGGCATCGCCATTGGCCCATCTAGAGAAATTGACTTCCTGAAATTCTTTATCTTCGACACCACGAACTTCCTTTAGCCCTTTGGCCTCACCTATCCACTTTTTCCAAGCATTTGCCACGGAGGCATACTTGGCCGAATACATTATTCTCACACGAGGATCGGCTGCCATATCAGCACCCATTATTTCCAGTCGTTTTGCACGAAGTTCAATTTTATTAGGATTTTCTTGGTCTACGATCTGCTTTACAGCAAAAGAGGTAAGGAACTGCTGAGTCCGTCCCGGAAATCCAAACACCATAGTAAAATCACCTTCTTTTATCCCCTTGGTAGAAATAGAGAGAGAGCGCTTAGGCTTATAAGGCACATTACTTTGTGAATATGGAGCTGGTTTATTGTCTTTTCCAGCATAGATGCGAAAGAGGCTGAAATCACCGGTATGTCGAGGCCAAACCCAGTTATCTGTATCGCCACCAAATTTACCAATGGAAGAGGGAGGTGCTCCAACAAGGCGCACATCGGTAAACTCCTCATAAACATATAGAAAATCACTACTGTCCGACTAAACTCTAAATATTCATTTATTGCCTCTGCATCCCAATAAACACAGGCAACGATTTTGATTATTAGAAAAGCACCCCTCAGAAAATAAGTTTAATTTGACCGTATAAATCTGGCGAACCTCGCTTATTTAAGTAGTCCCGCTTGGTGCTGCGGAGCAGCTCAAAAACATCGAGTAGGCTGATCAGGTGTATCCGGACTAGCGTTGCCACCACCGAAAATGCTTTCTGGGTGTTGGCCATCTTTTGGATCACGGTCATGAGCAGCTGGGCGATCAGCGTGCACCAAACCTGGGTGCGGATGGCATTTTCATTCTCGCCGTAA
>NZ_FMYP01000044.1 GCF_900096565.1 Williamwhitmania taraxaci | reverse complement strand
AAGCGAAAAGAGCTGGAGGACGCTCAAGCAAAAGCTCAAGACCATTACGCGCAAAACGACACCAAGCACCTTCGACGAGCGCATCCATAAGCTAAAAGAGGTTCAGCGGGGCTGGCTCCAGTATTTTCGCATTGCGAGCATACAGGGCAAACTTCGAGACCTCGATGGCTGGTTGCGCAACCGCCTGCGGTACTGCATTTGGCACCACTGGAAGAAACCTGAACGGAAGCGGAAAAACCTAATTCGGCTGGGAATTGACCATGATCACGCCTATGCGTGGAGTAGAACGCGAATGGGAGGCTGGGCAGTTGCCCAAAGCCCCATTTTGGGAACCACGATTACCCTTGATCGCTTAGGCAAAAGGGGGTATGAGGCTATGCTTACACATTACGAGAAAATTGCGCCACATCTTAATGAACCGCTGTATACGAGACCCGTACGTACAGTGGTGTGAGAGGCTCTCCCCGTCAGCCTAGCTGGCGGGGCAGCCTACTCGATTACAAGCTGGTGTTCTTCCTGTCGTGTTCTTTCTGTCCATTGTTTACTGCTGTCTTGGTGCGTTGGCTTGGTGGCTCTTTTGGATTTTATTGTTTGGCTTTGTGCGGTTGCAAAAAATACAAATGTGCCACCAAATGCGTTGGCTAATTCAATAATATTTCTTCTATTTCTTCACTTGCTTTTTTCAAGAGTTCTTTTGTTTTGTCTTTTAGTTGTTGGGCTTGTTTTCTAATGCCTGTAATGTGGTCGGCAATTTCTTTTTGTTTGTCAAGCGGTGGAACTGGAACCAACAAAGATTTAATAATTGGAATTGTTATGTTGCCTTGTATTGCTCCAATTTTATCTCTCTCAATTAAATCAATTAGCAATTTGCAGTTTAAATAATACGAAAGGAATTCTCTGTTTAAAACTTTATCAGATTTAAGATTAAACTTTATCATAAAAGAACCGAAAGCAAAACCGTCAATTTCTTTTGAAACAAGAGAAACAACGCCAATTGTTCCGCTTCGACTTATTAAGAAGTCATTCTGTTTAACGAAGCTATTACCTAACAATTTTCTTGCAATTTCAGGAAGGAATACAACTTTGTCAATGACAATTTCATTTCTTCTTAAATCCTTAATTCTGAGTAATGGAACACCACTTTCTACATAATCATTAGTAAAAGAAGCACCATAATTTATCTCATTTATTTCTTCTCCTATTCTACGACTTTTATATTTTGAATTTACAATAGATGCCACAAGTTTATGGAAGTAAACTTGATGGTAAGCTGGGTCAAATCTTTTTCCTGATATTTCATTCATTGAAACTGTAAACATTCTGTTCGTCAAAATATTTTCAGGTGGTGTAGGTAAAGTAATTCCTAACTCTTGCAGTAAGTATGTGTCAATGCTTCTTAAAATATTTGCAGCAGTTGCCTCATTTTTTGACTTTAACTCAAAACAAGTATTGAAAATTGCTTTGACTTTTTCTTGAATACTTTTATTGGGTATCGGAATAACAACATTTGATAATTCATCTTGAGTAATGGCAGGATAATTCCCGCCACTACTTCTTTGTTCTAATTGCAACAATGAAAACTTTTGTCTTAAAACTGCAAATAAGTATTCCTTGTCAAATTCCTCTGTTGTTAAACTCCGAATTACAGCAAAACCAGTTGAAGCAATTGAAAAATCATTTTCTCTTTTGACAAAAGAGATAGCACCTCTATTTGGTCGTGTAGTTGAAACTATAATGTCATTTTCTCTAACAATCATTTTAGCCCTACTCGGAGCATCTGCAATATCTACTTCAGAAAGGTTCTTTATGTCACCCGATAACGTGTCTATTTCACTTATTTCAATGTATGGAAATGTTGAACTAAAAAAATCTTTTTGATTCCAAGTTTCATTAGAGAACTTAACTACTTCGCCAATACGCTTATAATTATTTGCCTTTATTTTCTCAATGTTATCTTTAAAAATTTGTCTATAAAAATTCGGGTCAAGTCGATGTTCAACTTGGCTTAAATTTAGAATAAAAACTTTGTCCTTATTCAGTGTTGGAGATATGGTAAAACTGCTCATTAGTCCTCTGTTTGCTCTATATGCTGAATAAATTTGTATAATTCCTTGCCTATTTGTGGCAATTCATTTTTTCCTGTTTTACGCCCAGTTGCGTCATAATCTATGTCATCAGCAATTGCCATAAATATTTGGTAGTCGTCAAGAGTTTGCTGTTTTGTTGCAAAATATTTTTCAGTCATTTCGTCCTTCAAAAGATTTACTTTGTCTGTAAATGCTGCTTGCAATTTTGTTTTCTCGTCTTTTATCTGTTCAGCAATTTCTTTTTTAGTTGCATCAGGGTTCTTTTTATTTGCTGCTACTTCCAGTTTTTTTATTTCTGTGTTCTTTTCTTTTTCCCACTTTTCAATTGTTGCAACATATTTATTGTTTGTTCGCAACTCTGCTTTTATGTTCTGTTTTTGTGCTGAAATTTTCTCTGTGGTTTTTACTTTGTGCTTGCGTAGGAACAATACTGAACTTTTAACTCCCGCACCATTTGAAGTAAATGCGGTTTGCGGCATTGAAACAACAGCCACAATTCTAAAAGTATCTTCCAAATGGTCTCTTACATATTGCATACTACCGTTGGTGAGAATACCATCAGGAATAACAATGGCTAAAAAACCTCCTGGACATAAAAACTTGTAACACTTTTCTAAAAATAAAATCTCTGTGTTTTGTGATTCTCTTACTGTGGATTCAATTGTGCTTTTAATATTTAGCCAGTCTGTATCTTTTGTTCCAAGTTTATACAAACCTAAATAAGCACTCATACTTTGCTTTACTACACTGCCAAATGGCGGATTGGTGATAATAAAGTCAAATGAATTGTGCTTAAATTCTGCATTTATCCTTTGCAATTCCGTTTCGTCAAGCAGGCCATCTTTTGCAATTACGTTTGTATGTCCGTCATCGTGAATAATCATATTCATTTTAGCGATTCGGGCAATTTGTTCGTTTATTTCAATTCCGTAAAGTTTCTTTTCCGCAAAGTCGTGCCAATGGTTATAATGCGATAGTGCTTGTTTTGTATCTGTTTTGTGTTTCGGATAAATTGAATTTGCCTGTTGCCTTACTTTGTCTAACGCATAAAGTAGAAAACCACCACTTCCGCAACTGGTGTCAAGCACTCTGCTTTCGTTGTCAATTGGTAAACTTTCAACTATAAAACTTACAATTGTTCTTGGTGTAAAGAATGCACCAAATGAACCTCTAAAGTATGAACCTGTAAAGGTTTCAAATGCTTTTCCCTTACTGTCGAGGTCAGTTTCATTTAAGTTTATCCGTTGCAAATATTTTACAACCTCACGAACTTCTTCGGCTGTTAGATTAATATTTTCTTTGAAAACTTCGGGGTCTTTTTCTTTACCTACTTCATACAGCCGTTCTATTCGTTCTAAAAGTTGTGCTGCTGTTTCGTTATTGAAAATTTGAAATTGATATGGTTCACCTTCGTTGCGTTCAACAAATTTGTTTTTGTCATTGAGCTTATATTTCTCGTCCCAAATTTTACAGAAAATAAGTTTGTCAAACTCGTCAAATGCTCTTGATTCGTCTCGTTTACCACCCCAAAGAACTTGATGTGCTTGAGTAAATACTTTTACAAGTTCGCTTTCTGTAACGGTTTCAAGTTCAAAAAATTTTTGCTTTTGATATTCTACAAGTGGTTCTTGAATATTGCCTGAACTGTCTTGTTTGATGCCACCTTTTACATATTTATATGGAGCAAGTGATGTAACACCAAATTGTGGAATGTCTGGAATGATAACTCTTTCGGCTGGTCTAACTGTTGGAATTTCAAAGTAACTGTCTTTATTGCCTTTGGCTGTCCAAACAAATTTTGCTCCTTCCGAAACTGCATAATCGCAACCTTGTTTTTCTGCTTCAGTAAATTGAAATTCTGAAACATCAGAACTCTTACACTCTACAACTATGTATGGTTTTTTGTGTTCCTTGTCCTCATAAACAATGATGTCAGCTTCGCCAGTTGATGAAAACTTCTTTACCGAAACAAACTGTTTGATTTGGACAACAGGATAATTATAGTGAAGTATGAGTTTTAGAAATGTTTCTGCTTGAACTTTTTCTTCAGGATTGTTGTAATTCCGTCTAACATCTTGATGAATATAAGTGATGCTACCATTCTCGGTATCAATCCTAATCAGTTTCTTTTGTATGCCCGTCTCAATTAAATTCATTATCCTTTTTCTTGTTAATTTATTAGGTCGTAAAGATAAGTTTTAAAACCCTGTTTCTGTCAAAAGTTGCACTCAAATTGTCACTTGTCCACTTGTCGGGTGGTGGGTGGGCTTTGGGTGCGGTTGGGCAAAATTAAATGTGCTGCAAATGCGTTGGTTTGTGTGTCGGCTTGCAAATGTGCAGTTTTGTGCGTTGGCTGTTCATTATATCGTTTTTCTTTTTCTGTCTTTAAGTAGCAAATTGTCTGCTGTGTAGTTTTCTTACACTTGCCCCTAACTCGGTTATATGTGTGATAAAATCACACAATACATGCCCTATTGGTATGTATTGTGTGAAAAACATACACAATACACAAATGTATAAATCTTTATCACATGGCATCAAAAGGTGAACGAATTTTTTTCAGGCCTGTTATGCTTACATGCGTGTAGATCTCGGTTGTCTTGCTGCTTTTATGCCCCAGCAACTCCTGAATGTAGCGCAAATCGGTGCCGGACTCTAGCAAATGAGTGGCGTAGGAGTGCCGCAGCCAGTGCAGCGTTACAGGTTTGGATATCTTTGCCTTTGTCAAGGCTTGCTTCAACACGCTTTGTAGGCTATATTCGCTATACTGCTCTCCCTTACTCTGCCCTTCAAATAGCCATACCTTGGGTTGGTAAGCTTTATAGTACTCCCTCAGCATGGCCAGCACTCTCTCCGAAATGGGAACTATCCTATCCTTGTTCCCCTTGGCATTCCGGATGGTTAATACCCCCCGCTTGCTGTCAACATGGGCAGGCTTAAGGTGCAGCAGCTCACTTCGCCTCAGCCCGCAGGCGTATATCAGGCTAAGCATGGTGCGGTGCTTAATGTTGGCATGTGCTTCTAGAATCTTCTTTACCTCCTCCTTGCTAAGCACGTTGGGCAGCCTATGCTCGCGGCGGGGTCGCTCTACCTTTTCTACATCAAACCGGCTTCCGTAAAAGGTTTTGAAGTATAGCTTCACGGCGTTTACCACCTGGTTTTGGTAGGAAAAGCTGTAGCTGTTGGCCAGAATGTAGCTGTGGTTAAACTGCTCAAGGTCGGTGTTGGTTATCTCGGCTACGGGTTTGTTGGTTACCTGCAAAAAGTGCTTGAGCGCATTCTTATAGGTATCTATGGTGCTTTCGCTATACCTCCGCTGTGCCATATAGCGGGTAAATGCGGTAATTGCCTCGGCAACCTCCGGCGATACGGGTGTTTGTATTGCTTTGGGCGGTATTCTGTTTTCCCCTTTGCTGAGGGTTGCATGTTCTTGCGTGAGCCGCTTCAGCTGGTTGTAGGCTTGCTCGCTCAGCGGGATATGCCATAGGCGCAGGGTTTGGCTCCACTGGGCATCGTCCACCTGTTTTACAAGTTTTACAAGGGCTGCATCGTATGCAAAGCGTAATGCCAGTCGGGGCTCCTTTTTATAAAGGATTCGTTCGGTTACTATTGTTTGCATGTTGGGGCTTATGCTAAGAAATTGGTTAATGCTTAAAGCTAAAAGTCCATTTTCTGTATATAAACAACTGAGATTTCGTTTTGTGCTGTGCACATGGCTGCGCGCTTGTGCTGTTTGTCCTTTTTTAAATTGCCTCTCGAAGAGGAAAATTGCTAGGCCGAGAGGCAAATTGCTTCTTTAGGAGGCAATTTGCTTCTCGGAGTGAGAAAAAGGTATCTCGGAGAAGCAAATTTGCTACTGAGAGAGGGAAAAATGCTAGTTGGAGAAGCAAATTTGCTACCCGGAGAGGGAAAAATGCTACTCGGAGAAGCAAATTTGCTACCCGGAGAGGGAAAAAGGTATCGCGGAGAGGCAATTTTCTCACTCGGAGAATCTAAAAGGTTACTCAGAGAGTTGGCTTCGACTCTCGCAGCAACAAAGCCGACTCTCGGCGCTAGAAGCTGGTTTGCTGGAAAGCTTAGCTGGCTTGTTCTTGCCTCTTGCTATTAGCAAAACAAAAAGGGCGTTCAACCGAACGCCCTTTCTATATTGTTTTTGAATGGTTATTTGTCTAAGCCTCGCTTCTTAAGAAGTGGAATTGGGCTTGGGTCTTGGCCTCTAAACTTGCGGTATTGAACCATACCCTCGTCGTTGCCACCCTCGGTGAGGATGAACTTACGGAATTTGGCGGCAATATCCTTGTTGTAAAGGTTTCCAGAGTCTACGAACGATTGGAATGCATCGCTGTCGAGCACTGCTGCCCATAGGTAAACGTAGTATCCGGCTGCGTATCCACCAGTAATATGGCTAAAGAAGGTGGTGCGGTAACGGGGAAGAATCTCGGGAATAAGGTGAATCTTATCCATGCTCTCCTTCTCAAACGCATTTACATCAACCTGTTTTGGCGCGGTAAAGCTGTGCCAGTCGAGGTCGAGGATGGAAGCTGCAATGTATTCAACGGTTACAAACGCTTGGTTAAAGGTCATGCTCTTCTCCAACTTAGTAATAAGCTCTTGAGGCATTACTTCGCCAGTTTTGTAGTGCTTAGCGTAAACCTTTAGCACTTCGGGTTCGCCTGCCCAGTTTTCCATAACTTGCGATGGAAGTTCAATCATATCGCGAGGAATACTGCCGGCAATGCGCTCGTATTGGCCATCGGTAAACAGGCCGTGAAGGGCATGTCCAAACTCATGAAAAAGGGTAGAGGTTTCATCCCAGGTAAGCAGCGCAGGAGCATCGCCCGCTGGACGGGTAAAGTTTGTTACAATGGTAATTACCGGAGTAATTCTCTTACCATTTTCGTACGATTGACTTCTGAATCGACCGCACCAAGCACCCGAGCGTTTGCCTGGTCTTGGATGGTAATCCATGTAGAGAACTCCAATATGTTTTCCGGTAGAATCTTTGATCTCAAAGGCATCTACTTCAGTATGATATACCGGAAGGTCGGGCCTCTTGGTAAAGGTAATGCCGTATAGCTTATTGGCAACGTAGAACATTCCAGTTCTTACATTTTCCAACGAAAGGTATGGCTTAATTTCGGCTTCGTCGAGGTTATACTTCTCCTTGCGTAGCTTTTCGGAGTAGAACCACCAGTCCCAAGCTTCTAGCTTAATGTTGGCACCTTCGCGGTCGGCAATGGCTTGCATTTCGGCAAGGTCTTGCTTTGCAACGTTCAGCGCTGGTTCCATTATTTTATTTAGGAAATCGTAAACCGCCTCAGGGGTTTTTGCCATATTGTTGCTGATAATATAGTCAGCATAGGTTTTGTATCCCAATAGGTTTGCTCTTTCGGCACGTAGGTTTGCAATTTTAAGGATATTTACCTTGTTGTCGAATTCGTTATCGTTGTTGCCGCGCATGTTGTAGCCCATGTAAATTTTCTTGCGCAGTTCACGGTTTTGAGCATACTGTAGGAATGGAATCATGCTAGGCTTTTGAAGCGTAAACACCCATTTGCCCTCCATGCCGTCTTGCTTAGCTTGGTCGGCTCCGCTAATAATTACGTCGGCAGGCAAACCAGCCAGGTCGGCCTTATTGTCAACAACCAGCTTAAAGTTATTGTTTGTTTCAGCAAGAAGGTTCTCGCCAAACTTAAGCCCCAGCATGGATAGCTCTTGGTTAATTGCGCGAAGCTTAGTTTTGTCGGCCTCAGAAAGGTTTGCACCGTTGCGCTCAAAATCGCTGTAATATTTTTCTACAACTCTAATTTGCAGCGGGGTTAGCTTGCTTTTGTTGCGGTTTTCGTAAACTGTTTTAATCCGCTTGAAAAGCTTCTCGTTAAGCGATATATTGTCGCGGTGCTTAGTCGACATTGGCGATGTTTTGCGCGCAATTGCTTGCAGTGCAGGAGAGGTATTTGCTCCATTGAGACTTCCAAATACCGATCCAACCTTGCTAAGTAAGGCACCACTCTTATCGTAAGCCACAATGGTATTTTCAAAGGTAGGTGCCTTTGGATTGTTCACAATGGCATCAATCTCGGCCTGTTGCTGCTTAATACCTTCTACAATTGCCGGAATAAAGTGGCTGGTATCAATCAGGTTGAAAGGTGGCACCTTAAACGGAGTAGTGTACTCCTTAAAGAAAGGGTTTCCGCCGTCCTTTGGCTGCGCCATTCCTGTTGCCGCCATTAGAGCCATAAGGCTTACAAGTGCTATTTTTTTCATGAGGGTGAAGTTGGTTTAAATAACAATTTAGGTTTGATTACTACTTGGCTTAAAGGTTTAAGATAATTTGCGTTACTGCACGAATCTAATAATATGGTCTGTGCATTTCATCGCTTTGTGTTTTTCCATTTCTAACGATGTAAAGAAAATAAATTCTTGTTGGATTCTTATAAAAAGATACTTTTGTTACCAATCGAAACCGTAAAGCGTAGTTGAATGAAGAAGTTATTAGCGTGTCTTACTATTGGTGTTTTAATGGCTGGGTGTGTTTCAGTAAAGCGCCACAACCAGCAACTTGTCGAGAAAAGTAGCGTTAACGAACTTCGTTCCGATGTTGATTATATTAATCATAATATCGTTAGCCGAACAGGTCTCCAATTGTAATTTTATGGTTCGCTGTAATGTCCAGTTCTCTTAGTTCAACAACTCAAGAATCTTCGTTTCCAATGTATCCGAAATATTTGCCCCTATAAGCCGATCTGCAATAACTCTCTTTTGGTTTATTAAAAAGAAAGTTGGGACCCCTGTTACGCCGTACTGTCCGGAAACGGTTCCGTTATCACTTAAGCATGGCATTTCAATTTTTTGTTCTTTCGCAAATTTCTGGAGGGCATCAACCTTTGTCCTTTTGTCTACATCGATATAGAGAAAGATCACATCTTTGCCTTGCATTTTTTGTCTCAGCTCGTTGATTTGTGGGATTGCTTGCCTGCAACCGCCGCAAAATTCGGAGGAGAACATTATTACTACAACCCTCTCTTTCAGTTGATTTAGCGAAAGGCTATCATTGTGGTTGGTAGGCAGTGAAAAACTATATGCCAGTTTACCAACTCCCAGTTTCCCTCCAAAGGGATCATATGGGATAAAGTTGGAGGGGATGTAATCGTAAATAGATATTGTTTTATGTTCTATTGTTTCAAATGCGAATTCTTCTTCACAAATCATTGGGGCGTTGCTATTATTGTAAGTTATATTTTCGAAATAATGGGTAGGCAGGTAGGTTGACCTATTAAAGGTAATTTCGATGGTTTGCCCTGTTATATGTTTATATGTCATTTTGGTTGGTTTTGCACCGCTGCTCAATGCGTAAGCCGAGGTGAATTTTAACTTGATATGCTCGCTATCAGTGGTCAGTGTATATGGCTCCTTGTTTAGTAGTATGAATTCCAGTTTGTTTAATAGCGGAGTGATTCTATTACTGTTAATTAGTATTGTTTTTGTGTCGAAACCTAAGGAACCATAATTCACGGTTCTAAACTTTTTGTCGTCTATTTTCAAATAAAGCATTTCCGATCCATCATAAATGTCAACGAGATGTTGGTTGACATCTGCATAAAACACGCTATCGATGAGGGTATATCCCCATATTGAATCGTTTCTTGCTCGATAGTATTCAGTTGTTCCTTTAGAATCTCTACAGGTGGAATCGGCGAAAACAAAATGCCCATTATAGGTCAGCTTAAAATCTTCCAGCTGTTTTAACTCGCCTATGATCGTTGATAAAACGGAATCATTGGACGTATCCTGTGCCTGAGTTGATATAGAAGTAATCAACAACAGTATAAATAGTAAACTCTTTCTCATTGGTATTGTCGGTTTTAGTGGACGGCATTGCTGTCAACTAACAATTGTAGTTATAATCTTTTGCTTTACCAAATGGTTTTATTGAATGAGAAGAATAGGTTGGAGGAAAGGCTTGAAAACTGGAAGTGGTTTGGTGTTTCTTTTTTTTAGATTAATAGTTCAGCGATGAATCCGACTTCGGACTTCCGTCTTCCGACTTCTCTCACTCTACCACAATCTCATCCACAAATATAAATGCGGGAAAACCTGCACCCAAGTGCCATTTGGGTAGCGCACCGTAGTTGCGAGCAATCACCTTTACGTAGCGGGCTGTTGTGCTAACCGTAGCCGAAAGGTCTTGAACGGTCGATGTCATTACAGTATCGGCAACGGTGTTGGCAACCTTGGCCGTAAGGTAGTAGGTAATGTCGTCGCTGCTGGTGTAAAACTCCACTACGGTAGGCATCATAATCCACGAACCAACATCTTGTAAAAATCCGGCGGCCACTCTCTTAATTGGTTGCTCGTTACCCAAATCGACTATTGCCTCAAAGTCTTGGTCTTGGTAGCCTTGCCATCCTCCAAGTCGGAAGTTCTCCGCACCGCGAATGCCATCAATCAGCCCTTCGGGGCCACCTGCGGTATACTGACTATTTACTTTCGAGGCAATGGTAATTTTGCGATTCGTCTTTACGTTGAAGAAGGTTCCCTCTACCACGAAGCTGGTATATTTTCCCGCAGCAACGGCCACCGCCTTTATGGTGCAAGTTCCAGTTACTATAATCGGTTTATTGCTCTGCATCCCCTTCTTGCGCGGGTCGCTTCCATCAATAGTATAAATGATTTTCGAACCTGCTTCGCCCGGTTGCAGGGTCACCTTTAGCGTATCGGTAAAGGTGCGGCTTTTTGCTTCAATCCACGGAATAGTTGTGCGACTTTTCTCGGCAATGGATGTAGCTGGTT
The DNA here is from genome assembly GCF_900096565.1 of Williamwhitmania taraxaci. Lineage (NCBI taxonomy): Bacteria > Pseudomonadati > Bacteroidota > Bacteroidia > Bacteroidales > Williamwhitmaniaceae > Williamwhitmania > Williamwhitmania taraxaci. The sequence continues at coordinate 25,063 of NZ_FMYP01000044.1, read as the reverse complement.
CATTGCCCTCGCCAACGCCCCACTGCTTGTTGGGTTCAGTGCCTAAGTTAAAAGTTAGCTCCCCACCATTCATTATATCCGAATGGTTGATAAAACTCTTCGCGTAGCTGTTTTCGTTAAGGGTTGCACTTTGTATGTAGAAGTTCTTATCATTTACTTCCGGTGCCGAAATGGTAAATGATTTTCCGTTTTCGAGATGAATTGTTGTCTTTGGAAACCAAGGTGTGCCAATGGCATACTGGTTGCTGCCCGGACAAACAGGGTAGAAACCCATTGCGCTCATCACCAGCCAAGCGCTCATTTGTCCGCAATCTTCATTGCCAATTAGCCCATCGGGCTTGGCCGAATACATCTCATTCATAATTTGGTGCACGCGCTGTTGAGTTTTCCACGGTTGTCCCAAGTAGTCATATAGGTAGGCCATATGATGGCTTGGTTCGTTGCCGTGAGCATACTGTCCAATTAGCCCGGTGATATCCACCTGCTCGCGTCCGCTGAGATTCTGTTCGGTGGCAAAGAGCAAGTCGAGTTTGGTTGCCAGCGCACCCATGCCGCCATGTAGCTTCGCCAGCCCCGTAATATCTTGCGGCACATAGAAGCTGTATTGCCAGCTATTGCCTTCGGTAAAGTTAAAATCTACCTCCGTTGGGTTAAATGGTTTCTTAAATCCACCATTAATGCGTGGCCGCATAAACCCAGTTTCGGGGTCGAACATGTTGCGGTAATACTGCGCACGCTGAATGTATTCGTTGTAAACCGCGCCTTTTCCCAAATCTTTTGCTAGCTGCGCAATGCACCAATCGTCGTAGGCATACTCAAGTGTTTTCGACACGCCCTCCGACTCCAAATCGCCCGGAATGCATCCGTGGCTGCGGTAAACATCCAACCCAAAACGATTTTGTGTTGCGCTGTGTTGCATGGCCTCAAGGGCAAGGTTAGCATCGAAACCGCGAATCCCCTTCATGTAGGCATCTACAATCACAGGAACCGAGTGGTAGCCAATCATGCAGAAGGTTTCGTTGCCAGCCAACTCCCACACGGGTAGCAGACCGCCGTTTTTGTAATGCGAGAGAAAGATGTTTATGAAATCGGTAGTTCTGCGCGTGTCAATAATCGTCATTAGCGGATGATAGGCGCGATAGGTATCCCACAACGAGAAGATGGTGTAAGGGGTAAACCCCTCTGCGGTGTGCGGCTTGAGGTCGGTGCCCAGATACTGCCCATCGGCATCCATAAAGAGGTTGGGAACCAACATGCAGTGGTAAAGTGCCGAGTAAAAGGTGGTTTCTTGTTCCTTTGTTCCTCCCGAAACCTCAATTTTGCTCAGTTCGCGGTTCCAACTGTCGAAGGTTTGCTGGCGCACAGCGTCAAAATCCCAACCGGGAATCTCGGAGTTGATGTTTGCCAACGCGCCATCAATGCTTACGGCCGAAATGCCCACCTTAACCAGAATTTCTTCTCCGGCCTTGGTTCTAAAGCGAAAGTTACTCTTTAGCTTTTTTCCTACTACGCGACTCTTTTGGTCGCGAGCAAGCGTTTTGGGTGCAAGTGGGAGCGGCACTAGGGTTATCTCTTCACCTTCGGCTGCGGCAGTAAATGCGCCATCGATAGGTTTCGAGAAACGAATTACAAAGTATACCGATTGGTTCGTTGCCCACGACTTAGAGCGGCGGAATCCGTGCACCTCGTAGTCGTTTACCACCTCAATCCAAGCATCCAGCACTTCATCGCGGTGTTCAAGATCCAGCAGAATGTTGGCCTCCTTACTCTTTGGAAACGTGTAGCGGTGAAAGCCCACGCGGGCTGATGCCGTAAGCTCTACCTTCACCTTAGGTTTATCGAGAAACACGGTGTAGTATCCGGGTTCGGCCTTTTCGGTCTCCTTCCGGAAAGGGGAAACGTAATCATTGCTTGTAGTTACCGGTTCACCAATGGTTGGCATCAAAAGAATATCGCAGTAGTCGGCCACGCCCGTGCCGCTGAGGTGCGTATGCGAAAAGCCGTAGATTGCGCTATCGGAGAAGTGGTAGCCCGAGCAGCCATCCCATCCCGTGAGGCGCGTATCGGGGCTCAGCTGCACCATACCAAAGGGAGCCGTGGCGCCGGGGTAAGTGTGGCCGTGGCCTCCGGTTCCTATAAACGGGTTTACCTTCGAAGCAGGGGAGAAGGGTTGGGCTGTAATAGCTATTGGTGCGCAAAGAATCAACGATGCTAGAATTCGGGAAAAGTTCATCGTAACAAGGTTCGTTGGTTAGATGCGTAAATCTACAATAATATGACAATGCAACAATAGAACAATGTGCCAAAGCAACAATGGAACATTTGGATGACAAAACAACTTTGATATTAACTCCCATTGCTTACTTTTCTGTGTTACTAATACCCCACCTTCGAAGAATTTTTACCACCGTGTTTATGTTGGTTGAGGAGTTTGAAAAGTATAAGTAGCGGTTATTCTCTGGTTCTCTTCCCAATCATTCTTACTGCCATTGCTACTCGAAATATTTTGTGTAGGTTTGATCTTGCACCTGTCGCGTGAATAAACTGAATTGGGTTTATCCACTCGTTAGCCCTTATATCATGAAACAGTTTTCTTATTGATAATTTTAAATAACACCACCAACCCGACAAGTATGAAATTTTCCTTTATTGTTCTTGTCTTAATTACTGGTATTTCGGCACTACAGTTTAAGGCTCCAATCTACTACGCTAAGAAAACCTATACCTTCAATGTCGAAATAAAAAAGAAGGGTGAAAGCTGCGTGAACAATAAAGTATATTTAACCACATTTAATGAGTATTGGCCTTTCGATAATGAACAGAAATGGATTGGGTGGACTGAGCAATTCAACCATATTAGTGTAAAAGAAACCGGTGTAGGTGAATCGTCCGAAAGAATATTTTTACATCCTCCCCGAAAGGACAAGTATGCTATTCTTGAATTTAGCCCTTACCCAATAGTTCACTTTCCTCTATCCGTTGGTAAAGTGTGGAATTGGAATTTAGAAATAGGTCAGTTTTGGGCTAAGCAAGCAGGGATTAAAAACTTTGGTGAGGTTTATAACTTTAAGTATGCATATAAGGTAACAAAGGATACATCGATTCTATTCGATAAGAGTTTTGTTAAATGCTTTGTAATTGAGGCAAATTGCAAAAGTCCATACGGAAACAGCAGGTTAATCTCTTACTTCAACGAGAAATATGGTTTTATAAAAATGCGTTATTTGAATATGGATGGTTCGCGTTTTCACTTCACACTTGAAAAGGTCCAAGACTTTAAAGAGGCTAAAGCGAATGACAAATTGCCCGTGTTTTTAAAATTGTAATATTAATGCGAAGGGCATAAATCACAGTCGCTATTATACCTTCGAGAACTCAATTATAACTCCCATGTACACCTCCGCTGCATCTTAACCACATGCTCAACGCCATTCCTCTCGATAGGCTTTCCGAGATTGAGGAATTGGTGCGAAAGGAGCTGGAGAAGTAACCTTTTGGTGACAATTGCCCCACTACTCACAGAAACTTTTTCACCTATGCTGCTAAATCGGGAACAATTCTTTTCCTCCTTTTTCCCTATCTTGTCATCGCGTTTTGAGATTTCCAATGGATAAGATAAAAGTAATAGGTTTCGATGCCGATGATACGCTTTGGGTTAACGAACCTTACTACCAGGAGTTGGAGCAAGAGCTTTGCCTTCTCATGGCCGATTATTTGCCAGCAGCTGATGTTTCCAAGCAACTTTTCAGGACGGAGATGGGCAACATGGAGCTGTATGGCTATGGAGCCAAGGCATTTATTCTTTCGGTAATTGAAACTGCAATTAAGGTTTCGAATGGAATAGTTCCTGCTGCCGTAATTCAGGAGATAGTTGATTTAGGAAAGGAGTTGATCCGTCGCGACATTGAACTCCTCGATGGCATTGACAAGATACTTCCCCAACTTCAGGATAAGTATCGATTAATTGTAGCCACAAAGGGCGACTTGCTCGACCAAGAGCGTAAGCTTCGGAAGTCGGGGTTGCTGCCTTTTTTTCATCATATTGAAATTATGAGCGACAAGCAGGAGGCTGATTATAAAAAGCTGCTAAGCCGTCTTGATATTGCTCCGGAGGAGTTTTTGATGGTAGGTAATTCCCTGAAGTCCGATATCCTTCCCGTGGTTGCGCTCGGAGGGCAGGGGGTTTACGTGCCGTTTCACACCACTTGGCAACACGAAAGTGTAACGGAAACGGGAAAAAACTATCACCAAATTGAGCACATTAGCGAGTTACTTAATATTTTGGGTCAATGAAGAAAAAAATCGATGTTGATTGCTGGGAGCGAAAGGAACTCTTTGATTTTTTTAAGGGATTCAGCGAACCATTTTGGGGTATAACGGCAAACGTTGATGCCACGAAGGCCTATCGCAGGGCAAAGGAGCAGAGAGTGTCTTTTTTCCTCTACTATCTCTTCCAATCGCTCCGTGCTGCAAACCATACTAAGGAGTTTCACTACCGTATTGAGGACGGCGAGCCGGTATACTACAGCGTGGTGAATGGTTCGGCCACCATCAACCGCAGCAATGGAACTTTTGGCTTCTCCTACATCCCTTACCGGGAAACCTTTGCCGAGTTTTTACCGTTGGCCCAAGCCGAAATCGCCCGCGTGCAGTCTTCCTCTAAGTTGATGCCCGATGTGATCGACAACAGCGTTATTCACTACTCCTCGGTGCCTTGGATTAGCTTCACATCGGTGAGCCATGCCCACCACTCTGAACTTCCCGACTCTTGCCCCAAGATTACTTTCGGAAAGCTCATCGAGCAAGACAACAAGTTGCTTATGCCGGTTGCGCTGCATGGCCACCATGCGCTGATGGATGGGCTACATGCAGGGCAATTCCTTGATGCTTTTCAGCTGTATTTGAACAGCTAATTATCTGCTCTGTGTCCTAATTTAGTTGCAATTTCTTGCGCCGTATTACAGACGTTGCTAGTTTAGCCATTGTGCTTTGATGGTGGCGGTTAGTTCTCCCACACTTGCCTTAGTATGAATCTCCACCGTTAATGGTGCGCCGGGTATTATATCTACAAAGTTCTCATCGAGCCTTGCATCGATACCCGAAAACCAAACGAAGAGGTTTTTAACCACAATTCCGGAAGAGAGGGTTAATACCTTCTTTCCGTTTCTCTCTGCAACTTGCATTATGGGCTCGGTGGCCGGCAAGGAAAGATCGCCCAGCGGTGCAAAGTAATGTGTTGCAAGATATTGCTTTCCCGAAGCATCCTCCATCGCCAATACCACCATGTGTTTCTTTGGGTTTAATTCTTTCAAGGTTGTGACTATTTCTGGGAAATCAATTTTTGTGGAGCTGTTGGCATCGATGTGCAGCAGGAGTTCTTCCTCTGCAACCGTTTCTCCAAAAAAAGTTATCACCTTGGCCGATAGGGTTGCATCGAAGCTGGATTGTCGGTCGGAAACTACCCATACCTCCAACTCTCCCTCCTTTTCCACGGATGAGATCAGCACGTCGGCAAAGGCATGCTTGGCAGTATAGTAAACAGCCTTTGGATTTCCGTAGAAATCGATAGCGCTCCAGGACACCACGGGCCAGCAATCGTTCAGCTGCCAAAAGAGGCTACCCATGCAGAAGGGTTTTGCTCGGCGATGGGCTTCCATGGCCATGCCCATTCCTTTTGCTTGTAGCAGCTGGCTTTGGTATATTTTGTCGAGAAGGCTTTTGGGATGTAAATTCTCGCGGTCTAGGTATTCATCTATGATTTCGTAGCCGATTGGATGCCTTTGGTGGCACTTTAATTCGGTGGAGTCTGGTGTTCCATCTTCAGTTGAAGTGAAGCGTTTTACCGTTTCGGGATAGGGAAACCCCTGAAACCCATACTCGCTCATGATGCGGGGAACTTTTTCGGTATAAACATCAAACGGTTGCTTACCCCACCATACGCCCCAGTAGTGGGAATCGCCTTCAGTCATGCTCTTTGTGCGACCCCAACCGTTGAGCGGGGAGGAGGGCCAGTAGGCTCTAGCTGAATCTTCCTTTGCTACAAGTGAAGGGAGTAGGTTTTCGAAAAGCGAGAGATAGCCTTGCCAAATCTTTGCAGAATCGCTAGGTGAAATCTTATTCTGTTTTTGCCAGCCCCAGTTGTGCCAAGCCTCGCTCACCTCGTTGTTGCCGCACCAAAGGGCAATGCAGGGGTGGTTGCGCAGCCGCTGTATCTGTTGCGTTGCTTCCACCTTTACATTTTCCAGAAAAGATGGATCGGCAGGATACATGCTTCCGGCAAACATAAAGTCTTGCCAAACCAGTATACCCAAGCTGTCGCAGAGGTGGTAGAAGAGATCGTCCTCGTAGGCACCACCGCCCCAAACGCGGAGCATATTCATCCCGGCATCGGCTGCATCGGTAATTAGCTGACGGAGGTTGGTATCACTTGCTTCGGGCAGAAAGCTGTGGCGCGGAATAATGTTGGCTCCTTTCATAAAAACGGGTTGGCCGTTGACTTTAAAGAAGAAGCTTGTTCCAATGCTATCGGGCTCCTGAACCAGTTCCACCGTGCGAATTCCGTAGGTGGTTGCTAGAGTTGACGCTGTCTTCTTTACTTTTATTGAAGCCGAAATGTTGTAAAGTTTTTGTTTGCCCAAACCGTTGCTCCACCACAGCTGCGGCTGGTTTATGGAAATGGGTATCGAAACTCGATTCTCGCCCTTTTGCAGCTTAGCGTTGATGGCGGTTGCTTGCACTCCATCAACGGTGATTGCTATTGATGCCTTTTGGTTTTTTTCGGAAATAATGGAGACAATGGTTGAGAGGTTGGCTTTTTGCGAATCTACGCTTTGCGTTTCAATGTGGAGGTTGGTTATCTTCTGCTTGTCCCAAACCTCTAGGTAGGCCGGCTTCCAAATTCCGGCAGTAATATATCTTGGACCCCAATCCCAGCCAAAATGGTAGGGCGATTTTCTTATGGCTGCCCATTCGCCTCCGGGAAGAAATATGGGCTGCTTCTGCAACTCCTCTTTCGCTTTTCCTGCAAAAATTATTACTTCAATGTTGTTCGTTCCAACTTTAAGTAATTTCTCAGCAGGGAAGCGGTATTGGCGAAACATATTTTCCGTTTTTTCAAGCAGTTGACCATTTAGGCGAACCTCTGCGTAGGTATCGATGCCATCAAATACCAACTCAATGTTTTGGTTATTTATCTGCTCCTTTGTCAACTCAACGGTGGAAGTATATTTCCAGTTTACCTCTCCAATCCATTGTAGCCGGGCCTCATTGCAACCGGCAAGCGGGTTTGGAATGCGACCTGCATGCCAAAGGTCGGTGTGAACTGTTCCTGGAATAGTAGCCGGAACAGATAGTGTATCGTTAATGCGATTAAGTGTCCACTTATTGTTAAGGGAGAGGCGGGTTTGGGCGTTGGCTGTTGCCACAAAGAGGAGAATGGCAAGTATATGAATGGCAATGCGCATTATTTTCTTATTCGTTATAGTATGACGGGTCTCCATGTGACAATGTACTTCGGTTTGCCTTATGCTGCCTAAAGGTATGAAAAAGATTGATGAAACTTTTGGTGGCCTTTGGAAGTTTTTTTGATTGGGTGGGATATCTTATGTTTTTAAGTTAAGCCGGTTCGATGGTTAATAAGAAAGAATTTATTACTTTAGTCCTTATTTATTGAAGCGAGTATTGCTAGTTGATTTGGGTAGTGCCGTTTAGATTGGGTTTTGTTCAAGACTAACGAACCTACATAGGTAATTTAAAACAGTAATTTATGATATTTTTTGGTGGACTTTTGATAATCGTTGTGTTTTTGATTATAAGAAGTAATTTAAAATCGAAAAGAATAACGAAATTAAGATTGGAATACAGAGCAGCACTGAAAGGAACCAATAAGGCTAGAGCCGTTACCGCCGGGCGTGCATATTATAGTGCAGTGAGAAATGGGCGGCTAACAATTTACGATGAGCAGGCTATCAACAATGATATGAGCACTATGAATACAGAAATCATTAAAAGTGAAGTTGTAAAGAGCAGTGATTCATCAATTGATAAACTAGAGCGGCTTGCACAACTGAAAGCCCAAGGTATCTTGACCGATGAGGAATTTAATCAGCAGAAGTCGAAAGTGTTGAGTGAATAGTAACTCTCCATTTATTTCTAAGTTGATATTCTGGGCGTCGTAATAAGCGATCTCCTACATCTTTAAGTAATGCATGTTGCAGCCAGGAGTGCATTGTTCTGTCACAAAATGTAGGGACAAAAAAAGGACGCGATTAATCACGTCCTTTTTTTGTTTTATTTAATTATCCCTCACTCTAGTCTTCGGCTTCCAATCTCAATAGAATCTATCCTGTTACTTCATAACTAGTGCATCCACTATCATTCCTACTGATTCTCCTATCGCTACCTCCAATTCTCCAACGGGCTTGGCGAGTTCTTTAACTTGGGTTTTGATGGCATCAGCCTCTTCGGCTGTAATGGTTTTGCCCGATTGAATCATTGGGAGCAGTGGCTGGGCAATGTTGGCTATTTGGGTTAGGTTCGAAGCCAGCGGTAGCAACTCTTGTAGCGCAACGTTATTGGCTGCAAGGTTGCTTACCCTTCCGTAGCAAAGTGCCCACTGGTTTAGCATTTCGGTAAGCGTTAGGTAGCTGTTTTGGCTCTTGATCTGGAGGTAATCTTTCAGCGTTAGCCTAAAACGAATGGCATCTGGGGCATCGGGCAGTGCAATGTCCACAGCACGGGAGAGGGGACTTTCGGTGTTGTAGCGCGGTTTGCTTCCGTGGCGCTTGTAGCCCTCGCGGGGTTCAACTGCATCGAGCAGGATTCGGAGAGGCTCCACGTCGTAGCTGTTGCACAGGCGGCGCATCATCATTTCACGGTTCTTAATGTGGGTAAGTCCAGTCTCCTCTAGCTGTATGCTTATGATGTTGAGGCGGCGATACATATCGTCCACATCATTAATGCCACTAGGCGACCAAAGCCTTTCGGCAATGGCTGCGGTGCGCGGCCAAATGCGCATATCCTCTGTTTCGTAGTTTGTTAGTTCGGCCCACATGGTAGCTTCGCCTCCAAGAATCAACCTTCTTTCGGCATCCGTTAGAATGGTATCGGCAGGTAGCGGGTCGTTTAGGTAGTGGTAGGAGGCGGGACGAAACAAATCAATGTAGAAACCGGCAGAGAGCACGCTTTGGTAACCCTTCTTGGCGGCCTGCTCCATGTATTCGCGACCGCGCCACGAGTGTATTACAATATTCTTTGGAAGGTTGGGCTGAAAGATTTCGTCCCATCCCATCATCTTCTTTCCATTCTTGGTGATAATATCCAGCACCTTGGCGTTGAAGTAAACCTGCAGTTCATTGTTATTCTTAATGCCATTCTTTTTCATGAAGGCTTGAATCTTTGGGTTCTCATTCCACTGCAAGCCGTTGTTTTCGTCGCCACCAATGTGCATATAATCATCGGGGAAGAGGGCGCACATCTCCTTGAAAAACTTTTTTAGAAAGCGGTAGGTATATCTTTCAGTTGGGTTGAGCGTGGGCCTAAATCCGCCAAAGTATTTCTCAATTCGGTTGGTATCCGTTCCCGATGACAGCTTGGGGTAGCCCACCATCCAAGCGGCAGCGTGACCAGGAATGTCGAACTCGGGCATTACCCTAATTCCACGTTCTGCCGCGTAGGCAATAACCTCCTTAACTTCTTGCTGGGTGTAATACTCGCCGTTGGAACCCATCTCGTGTAGCTTGGGAAAGGTTTTACACTCTATGCGGAAGCCTTGGTCTTCGCTTAGGTGCCAGTGCAGCACGTTTAGCTTCACCATGGCCATACCGTCGATGTTGTGCTTCACTATATCTACCGGAATAAAGTGACGACCTGCATCAATCATCAGTCCGCGCCATGCAAAGCGGGGCTGGTCGTTTATTTCAATGGCGGGTAGAAAGAACTCTTTTTCGTTGCGGTCGAGCAACTGCAAGATGGTTTCCAATCCATGCATGGCACCCAGCTCAGTTTCGGCGGTTAGCGAAATCCGGGAAGAGTCGATTATTAAACGGTAGCTTTCATCCTCGCCCAACTTAACTATCCCGGATCTATTTACTGCAATGGTAAATGTAGCGTTGGGTTTGCCCGTGATTATGGTATCGCGATCGAGAGTAATGGTGGTGCGCTTGCTTAGCCGCTGCACAAATCTGCCAACATTAGGAGTAAGGCGGTTGTTATACTGTCCTTGTATTGATATGCGTAGACTTTTGTCTACCGTAAATTTGCCCACACCAAACTTCACTTCCGAAGGGTATGGCATAAGGTTAAGCGTGTTAGTGGCCGATAGGTTGGCCGATATTAGTATCGCAGCAAAGAGGGGAAGCAGCTTCTTCATGGTTGAAAATTTAGTAACCAAATATAGAGAAAAATGGGAGACGGGAGAAAGAAGACCGAAGACCGGAGATGGAAGACAGGAGTTCGAAATATTTAGTGGTTTATCATTCCAATTTTGCCGAGAAACCCTGAATGTGTATATTGCTCAACGTATTTAAATCAAATCCATGCGGACTTTACTTACGGGACTGGTAATGCTTGTCTCATTTTCGTTTCTTTCGGCACAAAAAAAGAGCGTTGGCATTGAAGGCATCTACAACTTCCAAACTTCAAGCATTGGAGTGGGTGGCCGCTTCGAGTTGCCCTTCAAATACTTTAGCGTTGTTCCGCAGGTATCTTATTTTCCTGCCTTCAATAAGGTAACTGAGTTTTATGCAGGAGCCAGCTTGCATGCCAATATAATCACGGCAAAGAAATGGATCGGTTACGGGATTGTTCATGGGGCCTTCAACGGTTGGCTAAACTACAGCGACTCCCCAATGAAGAATGCTCAGTTTGCCAACTGGGATGCTGAGGCCGGATTGGGTCTTAAAGCAAATGGCTGCATCTTCCCATTTGTGGAGGGGCGCTACAACTTCAAGTGGCAAGAGGCCTCTGTTCACGTTGGATTGGCTTACACCTTTGGGTGTAAAAGCAAGAAAGGAATAGGATCTACGTGCCCTGTATATGGCGATTCGTTCCGTCGATAGAAATACAAATGGAACTTTTGCAGCGTTTGTGTAATGCTCTTCGTATTGGGAATGAGTTTCTCGAATGTATTGCTAAACTGATCCACGATTGAGATAATATAGAATTAAAACGATACTACCATGAAAAGTTTAACGTTCAGTAACCGGTTAATGATGCTTGCTACGATTATGGGCATTACACTATTGGTGGGTTGTTCCAAAGATCGAGTTAGCGAGGTGGATAAGAGCAGCTATAAATCGTCCGAGGAGTATATGGATGCGCATAAGCAAGCCGAACAGGAGTTTGTGATTACTCAAGATGGAACCAGTCCCATTGTGGCGCAGCAGGGCACCAAAGTATGGCCCGCTAGGTCGAAGTTGATGTTCGCCAACGGAAGCGATATTATCTATCCCTATACAGTTAAGATTGTGGAGCTTTACACTCCCAAGGATATGATTCTCTACCAAATGCCATCGACATCGGGAACCAGCTTGCTTACCACGGCTGGAGAGGTTCGTGTTCGTGCATTTAAGGATGGGCAAGAGCTGGTTCTTAAACCGGATAGTACATGGAAGGTGGAAATGCCTAGCGCTACGCCTATGGCAAACATGCTTACCTACTATGGTGCCGTAAGCGCCTCGATGGTAAACTGGATAAATACCCCTGTTGGCAATTTTGCGGTTACCGCTTACGGTTATACTGCCGAAATGGCTAAACTAGGCTGGATTAGCTGCGCAAAAGTTGCATCGACGGCCGCTACCGCAACCTTTAACTTCAATTCCACCACCGATAATCTCGATAACGTTGTGAAATTCATCTACTTTCCTAACCTCAAATCGTTGAAGCAGGTGTATACCCAAACAGCATCCGATTTACCAATAGGGGAGAGCGTAAAGATTATTCTGATTGGTATTAATGCCAGCGATACCCCTTACACTTTCGCTGCGCAAAATACCATTTCAAAGGATTCAACCATTAATGTAACGCTTACTGTTTCAACCGATGCAGCCTTGACGGCCATACTTGATGGGTTGTAGAAACGGACGGGATTTTTGTTGAAAAGGAAAGTAAGAGTAAGTCTGTGATGGCGGTTCTCCTTTATCAGCACTTACCTGTGCAGCCCTCAAAGGTGGACAACTGAACATGGGATATCTATTTTAACCTTATTGTTCAACCTTCGCTTCATCGAATAAGAACATTGCTTCCTATTCCAATTGAAATATAACAGAGCAGTATCGGTTTGTTAGGTTTTTTTTAAGGCATGGCAGGGATTGCCTTTTGCATTGTTCCGTTAACGGTATCTTGGGTTAGCGACATTAGCTTATCCCAAGTCTCTTCGCCCGTGGGAGCGCTTATGTGGTCCTCAAGGCCTACAATCTCGAGGCGTTTTCCATCTTTCATCCAGTATACACAACGCTGGTTGTTGTAACGTTTTTCGGCCATATCGCCTAATGTGCAACGCAAGCATCCTGTCCCTCCTCTCTCTTTCGATGCCCAGTAGGCTTGTATGCCCAGAGGTATGAATGGTACGGTGCGCATGTAGTCGTAGTGCTTGTAGTCAAGCATGGCCGTGAAATGCTCCATAAACGAACTCTTCCGACTCTCGATGTTAGCCCCATTCTCATGCCAACTCCAGGCAAATTCGAGGCTTCCCCATGCCGGAGTAGCCATCATTTCCACCGCAATAACCTTGGTTATCCACGAAACGTAGATCAAATCGGCTCTAAATTCGTCGGCACCGGGTTCGTAATCGATGGAGTGGCCATCTTTTTGGATGTTGCCTACCATGGTTTCGTGGCTTCCCGGCACACGAAGCATCCACACCTTGGTGGCGGGCGATTCAAAGGAAGGGATTACAGGCTCGAACATCCATGTGCGCTCGTCGGAGGCGTAGATGCCCACGTAACTCTTCACCTTTGGGCCAAGGGAGTATATCTTTTCGGGGACCTTGCTGTCGCCCGGAACTGGATCGAACACCAGCATGTTGATCGTTTTTATGCGCTTCTCTTTCTCCATTTGGTGGGCTAGCCACATGGCGAGAATACCTCCACGGCTAAAACCCACTATGTTGAGGGTGATGTTTCCCGGCAGGAGTTTTAGTGCCTCGTCGATGTGTTGGTTGGCCTCTTTGAGACAGGTGCGCCATCCACGGGGGTTACTCTTTAGGCTGGGAAAACTGAACGCCAGTTTATCGTAGAAGGGGAACTTTACGCCGGTTCCAATGCCATCGACAATATACTTGAGCGATTGGTTCGAGGAGGATTGCTCCTTGTAGAGCGAGGCCACATGCTCGGGCGACCAAAACCCGTTGTTTTCATTCCAGCTGTGGGCATCGGCGGCGTTCCACCACTTCTGGGTGATGCCTGTTCCGCAGAAGTAGATCGTAACCACTCCACTTCCGGTGGTAGTATCGGTTGGTGTGCTATCACCCTCATGCCCATTGGCTCGGGAGGGCATCGCCGTTAGGAGGAGTAGGAGTAAGGGTAGTAATCGGTGCATCGTATGCAGCAAAAGTTTCTTAAAGGAAGCCATTTCGGTAGACTCAAGCAAACCTAAAGAACTTCTGTTTTGTAAATATATTGCAGAAGGGTTCGTAATTTCGTTAATGGATGTTCTGTATAAATTGGGTTAATTCAATTGCACCTTTATAATGGGGTTTGCTCGTATCGGTTGGGTTCAGCAGTATTACGGAATTTCGGGTTGCGTCTTTGTCCATCGGTATAAATGTTTGTCTAAGGCAGAATGGTTGAATTATCATTGAACCCATTATGTGTGACGCATTTTTCTATGCCTTCATGCCACTCATTATTAGTCTTTTCGCCTAGCTTCATTATTGTTTTGATATTTTCCAGAAAGAACATTCCTGCAGTTGAAAATATTCTTAACTGCAGGAATGCTTGAAAAGACTAAATACCTTCTTGCTCGCCAACCGGCTCTGCACTAGTGCGCAGGCTATTCCAATTAGGTGAACTTGAGTTCAAATACACATAAATTGGTTTTTCATTCCTTACCAAATCAATATAATTATGCAATTCAACAAAAGGAATGAAAATTGCTCCAACTTTATTGGCCTCGATATACACCGGCCCGGGTATCGGACTTGAGGGATGTAGTCCGTAAACAATGAAGCGATACCCATCTGCACTGTTACATACAACATGACCTTGGATTAAAATATTTACTCCACTCCAGTTTGCACTGTTCTTGTAACCCATACCCACTTCGTAGGTGGTTACCGCGAAAGTTTTGATAGCCATAGTGATAATAATTAGTTAGGATACCTACTCTTTTATTGGATTTTCGGCTTCTTCCATTTCAAGTTTCAATAGTCAATATGTCTATTCCGTTCGTATAGAATGATGCACAATTATTGAGTTAAATCCATTCGCTAGGCTCAACCTCCTCGGCCATTAGGCGCATGATGTCGGCGGAGGAGAGCAGTGTCTGCAGTTTTGCCGCCCCAGGCTTGAGTTGTTGATGGGTGCAGAAGAGGTTCCAGAGCGTGTTGATAAATGACTGAAAATCGCCGTTCTCATACTTCACCGCACCGGTTTGCTTTACCATTGAGAGCAGCTGACTAATGAGTTCTCTGCTTTCTCCCACCTTTATCTCGTAGGGTTTTAGAACATTCAGCACGAGGTTTTGCACGTCGTAGAGCACGCCGGCAGCCACCGATACCTGCTGCTTCCGGGTGGATACCTTGTGCGTATGGGCAAACGCCGGCGCAAGGATCTTGCTGCGAAAACCTGCTACCTCGGCGCAATCGGGAATACTGTTGTTTACTAGGATGGCTTCCACCTCTTTCATCCACCGATCGAGGTGGGGTAGAAAGTCGAACTCCTTGCGCTCGAGGCTATTCACAATAGCGGGAAACAAGAGCAGTTGCGCGCGTAGGGGAATCACAATATTGAGTAGCGATTTTTTCATACCTGCATCGAGTTATGGTTATCTATTCCGGGAGCAACCGCGATTCCACATTGCCCTTATCGTTCTCCATGCTATGCCACTCCATACCATCCTCCGAAATTTTCAGTTTGATGTAGGTTAGGCACTCCACCTTCTTCTCTCGGAGTTTGTCGCTTTCGTAGGTCACGTTTACGCTTTCGATAACCGTGGAGGTTGTCTTCACCTTTATCTCCTTGGCCATTATCTTCTCGAGGTTTTTCTTGAGGAGTTCAACATCGATCTCCTTTACCTCCGACTTTATGCCAAGGGCAACCTTCGGGAATATTTTGTCGGTGATGTTGGCCACCTTCATCGAAAAGGTTTTTAGCGGTTCAATGGTTCGCTGGATACCAATGTCTTGCTCCATGAGTTGCGAAAGCTTGGCAATCTCCGACCGCAGCTGGAGCGAGAACTCGTTGGGAAGGCTGGTAAGGCCAATGCTGCTCATCACCTCGCGGTAGGCAAGGGCGTTGAATTTCCTGTTGTCGATTGGCTCATACTCGGTAACCGTGCGCTCCACTACCGAGTCGAGGGCTATGGGGATGGTGATCTCCACATTTTCAATTCGTAGGCGGGGTACCGAAAAGTGCTGCAGGAGATAGTGCTTGGCGTATTCTTCAGCCACCTTTACCGACTGAATATCGGACATGGCCCTTGCATTGGTAATGCTCGATACAATACTTCCTAGATACTCGTTTAGCTTTGCCATGGTTTTTCAGTTTTAAAGGGGGCTGCCCGAAGGCTGGCCAAGGGATGAAGGAGTAATCATGCCAACCTCCGGGCAGCATCCAATAGGTTGCTAGGCGTTGACGCTTGCGATGCTATCCTCCAACATGGTGAGGATGCGGTCGAGCCCCTCAGGCAGGTCGTCGTTGAGCGCACGAACATGCACACCAAGATTGTAGCTCTTTTCTACATTGGTGCCCTGGGTGGAGGTGCGCTTGTAGGAGGCCGATGCCTTAAAGTTTACAATCTTGTAGTTGATCCCCAACTCTGCCGATGCTGCAAACTCACTTGAAACGTTCGACGTTTCGGTAGAGGTGAGCTTGGCGTTGAAGTCGATGGTGATCTCATCTATTCGAATGCTTGGAATGGTAAGCATCGTGAGGAACGGCACTTTAATGGTGATGTCGCTGCTCAAAAACTTACTGGTAACATCGGTGCTGGCCGGTAGCCCTTCGTCGGTGAGCTGGGTCGCGGATTTACCAAGATGAGGGTTGGGAACCGATTTGGAATAGGCGAAGTCGACATACCGCAGGGCGGTGGTAGCAGAGGCACCACTGCCGGTGGTTTCGAATCCCACTTCCTGAATAAACTTAACGGTAGACATGGAGGCGGCATGCTGGGCCTGAACGGCAGCTTGTAGCGGACCACCAATGTAAACGCTAAAGTCTAAACTGTTTAATTCTTGAACCAAATTGGGCATAGTAATAGCGTATTGAGTTGTATCCTACTCTGTTTTGGCTTTTCGGATTCCGCCGAGACTGGAGGTATGGTCTTGGAGTGGGAGCCTCTCACCGCCAACGACGGGAAAGGCTTCTGGCTAAAGTCCAAGCCATCAGAAGCGGGATGGGGGAGTAGCATTTTTCATGGTTTGTTTATTTTTATAGTTCGTTGCAATGTCAGTGTCAACCGCAGTCTACCGCTCAAAGGACTCTGCCTTATCTACCCGCTCCACCGACAAATCGGGGAGTTGTTCGAGATCGGTGGACGCTCCTACTTCAATGATGTTTTTCTTGAAGGCGGGGTTAAGGGAGTTACTTCGAAAAGGGCGAATTGACTTAATGTGTATCCCCGCACGAAGCAGGGTAAGTGCTACCATTTTAGCATCGTCGAGCGGCACCTGCGAGCCATACCAAAGCGCGTTGGTCTCTTTTTTACTCATACGTGTGGAAGGAGGTCGCTCCTGGAACTTGAATCCGAGGTTTTTTAACTCTTGCACCACCCGTTGCTCGTCGATGGTTTTGGTGTAGTAGGTTACTATTGTTTTCTTGGTGGGGCTGCTATGCCGTGCAAGGGTTTTGAGCGCGGCATTTGCCGAAAGGCTCTTCTCAAACACCGGACTTACGGCAATGTTCTTAATGCTATCGGTGGAAAGACCAAAGTAGGGGACTAGGGCAGTTTTTAGCTGCAGGTTTTTCTTCTCAAGGGTTTGGTTCTCGATCTTAAGAGCCTTCCGTTTGGCTTCCAAATCCCCCACCTCCTTCATCAGATACGATAATCGAAGGGTTCCGGCGGCAAATAGAATGAAGAGTACAGATAGGGTAACGATCCCAATGCGTTGGCTCCACCTAGCAGTTTTCTCAATCTTATGAAAGTTGATCTCTGCCTTCAGCCGCTCAATTTCCGAGTTTACTATTTCCTCTTTCATCGCTTAAAATTTTCCGGTGAAGATGATTTGCATCGATTTGGACCACATGTAGAGGATACGGGAAACAGCGTAAGCCAGAAATCCGGTTGGGCCAATAAAGAGTGCGAGTTGGTCGATGGTGATTTTTTGCTGACGGTAAAGGTCGAAGGCCAGATAGACGATAAGGAGAAAAGCGAGAATGGATATCACCAGATAAACAAACCGCTCGGGCTTAAACTTGGCAGTAATTTCCATCACAATTCTTTTGCGCGCCTCGTAAGTTTCTATCGGCACTTCAGAAAGGGGGGGATTATTGTTATCGGCCATAATGGGTTGTTTCATGGTTTCTATTCCAATACAGGCACGGCTACACGCGTATCCTTGCTCTTGATGACTCCGAGAGGCTGGACGTAAAGTTTTTGCCTGCCAGAACATTTTGCAACAGAGGCAAGTTATGGCACTAATTCGAAAAAGTAAATAGCCCATTAGGGCTATTTTTATCTGTTTAGATGAAGGTATGGGCTTTCAGGGGCGGATCAAGATTTGTTACTCTTGGCGGGTGGGGTTAATTTGTAGATATGCTTCTTTTTGTAGAATAGTTGTGTGAGCCGTGCATTAGTGCTCACGCAAGCCTATATTTCCTGTGTTTTCCTATTCGTTATATACGCAGTAGGCATTCTCGTGCAATTTGCCTTTGGTAAAGAAGCATGCTCCTCGGCAACCAGCCCGGCAAAACGCCCCCATGTCGCATTCCTTACATTTCCCGGTTAGGAGGGATTTGTCAAAATTTCTATTGTAAGCGAAGTTTCCATCCTTATGCCATATGGTTGAAAGCCTTTCGATGCGGAGGTTGCCCTCAATAAATGAATCGTCGTATAGCGATTCACACCCTTTTACATTTCCAATGCTGTCAATACCAACAACGGTCAGTCCGGCTTGGCACCCCGACCAATAGCCAATGGTGCCGGGTATTCCTCTAATAAACCTTTCGTTTTCGCCGTAGTAGCCAATATTGTCGCCAGTATAAATCGTTATTTTGTTCTCTTCGCGCTTCTGTCTGATAAATGAGGTGAGCCACTTTATATTCTCAAGACTGATTTGCTGGTTTTTGTTATCGCTAAAATTACCCATTGGATTTGCCAGCTGCAGTTGCCAAATCTTCACATTGTTGTTTATAATATAGTGGTATAGTTCTTCAACATCACCAATATTGCTGTTGAGTAATGTGGTGTTTACTCCCATTGGGATTTTCTCCATATATAGGCGATCCATCGTTTGCTTGAGGCGAGCAAACGATCGGGAATTGTTTCGTATACGGTTATGGTTTTCTTCCATCCCATCGATGGAGAGCGCAACGTTGGCGAGGTTGGCGTAGCGAATTTCTTCAACCTGCTTGTCGTTCATCAGATATCCATTGGTGATCATATTCACGGTAACACCGTTGTCGGTAAGCCTACGAGCAATCTTCTCCCATCCGTTATAAAGAAATACTTCGCCTCCAATTAGGGATAGATACTTACAGCCAAGGGCTATGAGTTCGTCGGCCACATGCAGTGCCTCTTCATTCGATAGTTCATTTTCGCGCTTATGACCTGCTCTTGATCCGCAATGGAGGCAGTTCATGTTGCACTGTAAGGTTAACTCCCAAACGCAGTGTATTGGAGTGTGGTTATTCGGTTCCATCGGCGACGTCTTTGTTTTGAAAAAAGATAGCGACCGGAAAATTGCTTCTCCGGTCGCTTGTGTTGGTTATTTAGGTTTAGCCATATACAGAATAACATTGGTAGGAAATCCCTTTACCTGGCCTGAATTTGCACCAATAACTACAGTGTGTCCAAGGTTGGTTCTGAAATGCCAGAATGGCTCAGGTGCTGCAGGATGCACCAATGGCCAACTGAGTGATATCTCGGTGAATTTGTCTCCACCATTTTGGGTTTTGAAAATTTCAATAGCCTCTTTAATGTCGATTTTATAATCGTCAAAAGCGATAATTCCAAGTGGGCAACTGATAGGCTGTGGTTGTGTCATTCCCATCATTGGTGGTTGCGCAACATAGTATTCCATGCAACTTCCATCGTTACCTCGCACAACAACATCCCATCCTTGGATATCTGCTATGTTACTACCTACATTATGGCGAATACGTGCAATTTTTCTCTCTAACCCAATACAAGATACACCTGTTTTTTCTTTTACTTGAGCCAATAAGTCTGAAGTTTTCATGATACTGTTTTTTAGAATTATTTCTCTTACTTTGTTTTTGATTTTTTTAATTGATAGGTGTGTGATTACACCTTGTTGGGGTTTGATTGGTTCCAATGCCAATTAAACCCTATTTTTCTTTTTGGGTCCTGCTCTAGTCATTTATCCTCCTTTCCTGTCTTTATAAGGTTAGTATTTGGGTGTTCATTAATTATTCAGGATTGGTCATCGGTTGTAAATGCCCCATTTATCAAGCCAATTGTTACACGATTGATCATCTTTAGTTCCACTTTCATGCACATCGTGTTTATCTTCCGTCAGGGAAAGGTAAAGCTATCTCTTCTTCTGAAGATTAACACGAATGCAAGTTAGTGTGGCGAATTATTAATTGAAATAGCCCATTAGGGCTATTTTTATCTGTCTGGATGAACAGAGTGGAATATGCGGAGGGCCTCAATTCGGTTCCTTACGCCTAGTTTGGCATAAATATTCTTAGTGTGGTTTTTTACCGTGTTCGTGCTTATAAAAAGCTTATTGGCAATCGCCTTGTTTGAGAGGCCAAGGGAGAGTTGCACCATAATTTCGATTTCGCGGGAGGAAAGACTGAGCATCTTTTGCTTATTTCCGGCGCAGGAACGGAGGCTGTGAATAAACTCGCTCATCAGGGTTAAACCGCGAAGTGCCTTTTCTTGGCTGCTGATAAGCGCCCTATCCCTCGATTCCGCCAACGAAGCAAGAGGCTCCAAACTTATTTGAGTGGTGAGGTGATGGCCATTCTCTAACTCCTGGTGTCCCCTAATGAGGTGGAGAAGTGCTTGCTCCTGCTCCTGTGAAAGGGCTAGATCGATATATGAGATGGTATAGTTACTGGGTAGGCGGTCGGGGGGAGCTACAAAAGGCGGGGCTACAAAGGCAGACATTCTAATTCCTTGGTTCTTCTTGTCGTCAAGGCGCAGTCCTTTCGGGAAATGAATAATGGCAAGTTTTATCATTGTTTGCGGCTTGTTGATAAAACAATATAGCTGTGCTTAAAGGTAGGGAATATATCAATATGAGGCAATAGTATACATGGCTACTGCGGTAGTTTTTTCGGTTGAAAGAATAAAGGCGAGGTAACTCAATAGTCGGAATCACAGTGGCAACCTATCGATCTTGCTGGCGGAGAAATCAGCTGGTGACGATATTTTATTTTTCCCCGAGAATTATTACTCCTTTGCGTTTAAGCTGATCGATGGCGTCGGCTTTGCTTTCGGCAGTCTTTCCCATGATGGCTGCGGGCACTACATAGATATTGTATCCTAACTCCAATCCGCCCAGCGCGGTACTCGATACAGACTGCTCGGCCAGCAACCCAACAATGATGATATCCTTGGCATCGTGATTTCTCAGGAAGTTGGCTATCCTTTTCGTCGTAAAGGCATTGGCCTCATCCTTGATAAAGATGTGCTTATTCACAATTTGGAGGTCTTTGCAAAACTCATGGTTGGCCACGGTATCCACCTTAATCCCCCTTAATGTGAAAGAGAGGGTTTTCATTATCGTCTTCACGTAAATCACCTTGTCCTTATCGGCCTTGCTAATTACTGTATTTACTGCAGCAATCAACCTTGCAGTGGTGCTGTCGGGGGCATTGTCGGTAAAGTACTTCTGGATATCCAGCACAATAACATACTTGTTACGAAAGGCATCGGCGCATTGTGCCGCCAGTGAAGTACTTAAAAAAACGAGTAGTATGCTGGTGAGTATGAATTGTTTCATGGTGTCCATTTAATTACGACAAATACATTACACTTTCGCTTGATCCTGCGTGAAGCTGCCACCATCCGCTTTAATATGGAAACGCCCTATTCTCAACGAAACAGTAAGCCGATCCTTCACTTATTCTCTCCCGACTTAATGCAAATTTAGCCGAAACTAAAGTAGTAAAAACTTTCATATAGTAGAATTTCTGAGCCAATTGCCCTTTGTTAAATGGGTTTTCGACATCAATTTAAAACATCGAATTAAAACCTCAGCGATAAGCAGCTTAAGCCTCCATCCAACTTTCTAAATTCAAATGTATCTACCTCTATGGTTGTATATCCTAGGTTCTTGATCTTCTCTAATGTTCGAGGATAACCCTTCGGCACCAGTACGGTTCCATTCACCCACAGGCTATTGGCCGAATAGGCATCTTCGGGTTCAATTACGATCTTGTTGAATTGATCAAAAGTGGGATCGTTAATAAATTGATGCGTAATTAGTAGGTTGTTGTTCTCGAGATACGAAAGGCCTGTTTTCAGATGGAGCATCTTATCCATTTTTACAGGAATGCCATTCAAGTTGTAGCTCCTTAAAATCTGGATCAGCTGGTTTGCGCCATGTTCGTTGGTTCGTTCCGAAAGCCCAATGTAGTAATTTGAGCCCACCATCATTACATCTCCGGCATCTAACGTTCCGGGTGAGACAATCTCATGCACGTTGGGGTAAAACTCTGCTAAGACATTGAACATTGCATCGCGTTCGCCTCTTCGAGCCAGATTCCCCGGGTTAGTTACTACTCCACAATGAGGTGTGCAAACAGCCGAGTCTTCTATAAACGTTGAATCGGGAAACCTCGAATCGGCTTCCAAAACGCTTACTTTAAGACCACAGGAACGTAACGCTTCTATGTATAAAGCGTGCTGATTTTGAGCAATCTCAAAATTGGGTTTCCCTAAGTTGGCGGTAGTAATACCATTAATCATTTCAGCACAAGGCTTTCGAACTATTGCTTTTGTAAACATAATGGTTGCTGTTAGTTTTAAAACCCCTTTAATAAAGAATCCATTGAACCTGGGATGTAGCTCAATCGGGCGTTATTCGCTTCGCTTATGAGCCCTTTGGGGTTCTCGCTGGGCACTTCGTACCGCTTAAAGTCCTATTTATTAGCGGTAGTTATTTATTCATCTGTCATCCTTTTATTCAAATATTCCAGGGTAATGATACCTATTGATATATCTACCGTATTCTTTTTGTCCATCAAGGGTTACATGTTTATGTAATTCTAACTCTATTCGCTTCACTTCTAATTTCTTTGCAGTGGCTATTTGATTGTAGTTTACCTTCCACCAATTCTCCCTATCAGAATTGGATATGTAAATGGAAAAATAATTGTCGGAAATGTAAATAAGAACCTCTTCATCAAATATTATTTGTTTACTAGGTTCTGCAATGTCAGGAAATAAATGACTAGGAGTCGGGTAATTTAAGTTTTCTGGCCATGGTTTACCATAGGAAATTTGATCACTAGTGCTCAGCCAGATAATTTTAACGCCCAATAATTCTAACTTTTGAATTAGATCTAATTTATCAAGAAACGATATGTGGGTTACTATTTCATCTCCATCAGTTACATAGCAATTTAGTCTACCCCTTAAAAAACAAAAGAACTTTAGTTCTCTCAACTTGAGGAGCAGTTCATCTTTGTCGTAAACGTCGAAGATGGTATCAATATTTAGTTTAGGAAATTTCATCATATAATTACCGCTTACTCGTTTATTACCCAACCTTTGTTTGGTTTAGCGTACCATTTTGGCGTGCTAAGCCAAGTTTTGTTTGGGTTTGTATTTCAAAGGTAGAATATTTTTTCTCATATCATCATCCAGTAATTTTACCTTTCTCATCCTTCCACTGCTCCGGCGGGAATATATTCTGCAAAATAAACTCCCCGCAAGTCAGGATTTGCGGGGAGCGGTGGGAGGAGTTACTTTTCCTCGTCGGGCTTAGGGCGGCTGTTGTGGCGCGAGTTGCGGAGTACTTTTTGAATGCGCTCCTCGATGCGCTCCTCGATGCGCTCGCTTGCTGTGCCTATGGCGGAGTTTGGTAAATGGGATAAGTTTGGCATTTTCTTACATTTTTAAGTTACTATTATATGCATATTCCAACTTTGCTATGTGCTCCTGACTAGCCTCGTTTGGCAACAAAATGCGGTGATAGGTGATTCGGAAAGCGCGTGTAAAGCTGTAGTGGATGTACCGAGCATGCTCGGCAGGGCAAAATGAATTCATTTCATGGTACCGAGCATGCTCGGTACGGCAAAGTGAAATCGTTTTATGGTACCGAGCATGCTCGGTACGGCAAAATGAAATCGTTTTATGGTACCGAGCATGCTCGGTACGGCAAAGTGAAATCATTTTATGGTACCGAGCATGCTCGGTACGGCAAAGTGAAATCATTTTATGGTACCGAGCATGCTCGGTACGGCAAAATGAATTTGTTTCAGGATACCGAGCATGCTCGGCAGCTAAAAATAGGTTGGCGGTGAACCACCGGCAGAGGTGGTGTTGTTTCCGATGCAAGGGGTGTTAGGGCAGGTAAATGGCTGGAGTGGGAAGCGAAAAAGAGTGCGAGAGTCTACCGGAAATAGCACCAAAACACTGCCTCGCCTTGTGTATTCCAACTTTCATTGGTGTAGTAATTGAATAGCCACATGAAAGTTATGGATATTTTATTATACGAAGCAATAGGCTGTGCTATTATTTTTTATGGGCAATGCTGTATTAATTATTCTGGCAGTAGAATGCAACCGTTGGTAGCGAATAATTGTAGGCATATATCGCGCCCTATAATCGGCGCAAACCTTTTTTAATTGTTGGGAGCGAGGGGAGAAGTTACTTTTTCGTGTGGGCTAAGCTGGGGGGCAGGTCGGTTACCACATGTTTTTTATTTATCAATTATAGTTGTCAGTTTGTCCGATTCAAACATAGAAACAGGGGAAATAACATTTTCATCGAGTGGAATTTTCTCTCCATACCTTTCTTTCATTATTTTCCTCACGACTTCATTACTTAAATTAAAATCCGATAGATGTTGTAATTTTCCAATTTCAATACCTGTTGTTTCCTTATATATTTTCCAAACGAGTTCGGAACAATAAATTTTCTCATCTGACCATTCAAAATATATATCATAGTTTTTCCCATTGTATTTCTCTCCAACTTTCTTCATCTTTCTTAATGTCTCTGAATCTAGAACACTTTCAGCATCCTTTAACCTTTTTACTACAAAATGTCTTCTCTCACCACGATTAACCCATTCTTCAAAAGGAGTCAGTTTTACAGGTTGAACAGCTTCGTAAACATATAATTTCCCATTTTCATTATAAACGATTCCCATATGGCTATATTTCGAGCCTGTCGCAAGTTGTATCGCTTTGCTTTGTCTCGATTTTGATGTTTGGAATATGATGTCTCCATTTCTTAATTCTTTCGAAAGTATAAAGTAGATAAAACGGTCGAAGTTGTGCCACCCATTTCGGTTCAAGTTGTGCCAGGCGTTTCGGTCGAAGTTGTGCCACTTTTTTAGGTGCATTTAGGCTCTTGAAAGGAATGATTTCTATCTTATCGCTGAAACTTAAATCAGGGATATGGCCGCAAAGAAGATAGATATCATGGATGTACGACAATTAATTCAGTTAAAAATCAAAGGAGAAAGCAACCGCAGCTGTTCTTCAAGTTTAGCCATACACCGCAATACGGTAAATTACTATGTCCGACAGCTGAAAGCAAC
>NZ_FMYP01000043.1 GCF_900096565.1 Williamwhitmania taraxaci | reverse complement strand
AGGCGTGTCAACGAAGTATCTACAGAACTATTCGAATTGGTTTGTCGCGGTAGAAAGGGCAAAGAAGGAGAAATCCTCACCGGAAAAGGTAGGCCGGCAGCTGTTGAAACGCTACCAAGCATGGGATCTATTTACAAACATTGAAGCGCATTACAAGAGTTTCATACAAGCCTACTCAGAGCGCACCTACCGATGTCCAGTGAAACGGTCGTGGAAGTCGCAAAATTGGAATAGTGGAGTAATTCAGGTTAGTGCAGCATTTTAATGCTAACAAAATATTATCAACAACATTTTTTTAGATTACAGCCAAAGTCATTAGTATATTAACGGATAAGCAACCATCCGCCGTTATTGTAAATACCAATGCTTCGCTCAACATTCCCGTAAGACGCGAAATTTCAGCGCCTTCAATAATTCCAACATCTACTCAAACGGCTTCTCAGGTTTCTTTAGATGTGGTATTTACCAGCTGGGACGAAGAGTCGGCATTGATTGTTGATAATGAGGATAAAGGGTTTAGTGTTACAAACAGTCAGAATCAAGGATTGCTTCGAAAGTTGGCCAACCGTTTCGAGAAATCGGGTGACGAATACCAGGGATATAGTTGGTGGGGAGTTGGTGGACGCTGGCGGAAGTATGTGGGTGAAATATTTTATGGCAAATATGTGTACTCGGCCACGGCCATTCGCTCTGGCAATGGAGTAGCACAGGCTTCTTGGATATTGCCACTTACAAAAGAAGGACAGTACGACGTGTATGTTTTCATTGCCAAGGAGAAGGGTGAATCGGATAATGAGGCGTTGGGTGAGTACCACTATTCCATTTACCATGATGATGGTGTGGATAAAGTGACTGTAAATACGAAGGAGGTTGATGCTGGCTGGGTGCTACTTGGGACTTATTTCTGCACTCCAGGTAACGCTAAGGTTGTGATTTCGAACGAATCCAATGCTAGGGTTGTAATTGCGGATGCAGTAAAGGCGGTTCTCTTATAAGTTGTGATGACCCTTGATTTTAATGCTTTTAAAGGATACTAACAGAAAAAATTAAAATAGAATTCGATGATACGAAAATTGGTGCTCTTACTTATTACTGTTTCTTTCTTCTGTATTGGCTTTACTCCGGCGGATGGGCAAACTGTTTATACTCTTGAACGCGCCTTGGATGTAGCGGGGAATCAAAGTCCCGATATTATACAGTCGTTGCTTAATTTGGAGCGATTTAAGGAGTCGCTAAATGCGCAGCGAGCAGGACTTAAATCGAAATTTCAACTCAACGTTACACCTATTGAGTATGAAAACTCCCGTAACTTCAATAGCACCTATTCCACATGGATAAACACTGAATCAACAACATCCTCGGGGACATTTTCGATTGTTCAGCCTATTTTACCAACTGATGCAACGGTCTCGCTCAATAATAATGCAGCGTGGCGGAAGAATTATAGCGATTTCAGTAAAACGGAGACAAAATCATATAGCAATAACTTATACCTGAATATACAGCAACCGTTGTTTACCTACAATAAACGGAAGATGGAGTTGCGTGAACTTGAACTCGATTATGAAAAGGCAAATCTAAACTATTCCATGCAACGGTTAAACTTGGAAAAGAATGTTAGCCAATACTTCTACAACCTTTTTCTTGCTCAAAAAAACCTAACTATTGCGGAGGATGAACTCGAAAAGACTCAAAAAAGTTATGAGATAATTGAGAATAAGGTTAGTGCCGGTTTGGCGGCAAAGGAGCAGTTCTACCAAGCGGAGCTTAACTTAATGAATGCCAAGTCTGGTTTAGAAAACCGTAAGGTTGATCGAGAAAACATACAGGATGATTTTAAACTATACGTGGGTATTCCTTTTTCCGAGGAAGCTATTGCCCTTGCCGATATTTCCGTTAATCCAGTTGTAATTGACGTAGACTTTGCTGTAAGACAGGCTTTGAGCGCGCGGATGGAGCTTCGTCAGCGCCAGATTGATATAGAAAACTCCCAGTTCGATCTTATTCGCACACAAGCACTAAACGAGTTTAAGGGCGATGTTAATTTGTCCTTAGGCCTAATGGGCGATAATCCCAAGGCAGCAAATGTTTATGAAACGCCATCGACCTCTCCTAAGGTTTCGATTAGTTTCAATATTCCCATTTACGATTGGGGTGAGAAAAAAGCGCGCGTTAAAGCTCAACAAGCGGTGGTCAAATCGTCGGAGTTAAATCTAGGAACGGAGCAAAAACAGATTGAACTAAACATCCGAAAAATCCACCGTAGTCTGAAAAATCAGCTGAATCAGATTGATATTGCCCGCCAAAACGAAAAAAATGCTCAGTTGACTTATGAAATTAATCTTGAACGTTACCGTAATGGCGATTTAACCAGCATGGATCTAAAACTCTACCAGAATCAACTCTCCGAGAAAAAGATGTCCCTTCTACAGGCCCAAATTGATTATAAGCAGGGCCTTCTAAATATGAAAATACAAACATTATACGATTTCGAGAACCAACGAGCCATTGTTCCTACCTCCGAAAGTCAAGTAAAACAATAACACTTTGCTACCATGAAAAATAGAGTTTCCATTATCCTTATAGCAATAGCCTTTACGGCCATTTCGTGTAACAATAATGAGCCTGTGCGTTCCAATGACCCGGAGATTCCTGTGTCGGTAAGCCCCATCGTTCTTTCGTCCATAGAGGAACTTATCAATACCAATGGCACGGTTTATCCGATGCAAAAAGCTGAATTTAAATCGGAAATCACAGGAGCTTACACCCTTCGAAATAATCCTGCTACGGGTCGTCAATTCCGACTAGGCGATAAGGTAACCGCAAATAACGTAGTTATATCCATTGAGGATGCTGAGTTCGAAAACAGTATTGCAATTGACTCAAAAAAACTGAACCTCGACCTTGCTGAGCAGGAGTTTCGTAAGCAGGAATCGCTTTTTGAAAAGGGAGGCGTTACCCAGCGCGAACTGAGGAACTCAGAGGTTAACTTTACTAATGCCAAGTATGACTATAAAAATGCCCAACTGAAACTGGCAAAAATGAAAGTGAATGCACCGTTTAGCGGAATCCTTGTGGAATTGCCATACTATACGCAGGGCGTTCAGATTGCCGCAGGTCAACCTCTTTTTACGGTAATGGATTTTGGTAAGATGTATATGGAAATAAATCTCCCCGAGAAATATATCTCACAAATTAAGCAAGGGTTCAAGGTAAGGCTTACCAGCTATAATCTTCCAAACGATACCCTTTGGGGGACGATTACCGATATTTCGCCAGCCATCAGCGCAGAGACAAGAACATTTAAGGGTAGGGTGGAGATTGGTAACTCTAAGCTACAACTAAAACCGGGCATGTTCGTGAATGCCGATATTATTCTAAGCCAGAAGAAAAATACGATTGTGATACCGAAAGAATTGATAATGCGCAATAATGATGTGCAGTATGTTTTTGTCGTGGACAAAAGAATTGCTCATCAAAAGGAGATATTGCTCGGCATTGAGAACGCCAATAAAGTAGAAATTGTATCAGGGATTAGTAAGGACGATAGGCTGGTTGTAAAGGGCTATGAAACCTTGAAGGACAATAGTAAGGTTAAGGTTATTCGGTAATCAACCCAAATCATTTACCCAATGAAGAAAATTACGCAGTTTGCGGTTGACTACCCGGTTTCCATCCTTATGATCATCTTTGCCATTGGTGTTCTTGGCTGGTTTTCGTTTGATAAACTTGGGGTTGATCTTTTTCCAAATCTGAATAATCCAAGGCTGTTTATTGAGGTTCGCTCAGGTGAAAGACCTCCCGAGGAGATGGAGAAGAAATTTGTTGAATCGTTAGAATCGATGGCTATTCGCCAAATTGGTGTAGTGGAAGTTGCATCAGTGGTTCGGGCTGGTAGTGCCCAAATTACTGTTGAGTTTGGATGGAAAACCGATATGGATGAGGCTTTCCTTGATCTGCAAAAGGCAGTAAATACCTTTTCCAACAAAGAGCAGTCTGATGAAATCCGCATAACCCAGCATGATCCAAATGCCGCTCCCATCATGGTTATTGGATTTAGCAAAGCTGGCGATCCTGACCTCAACCAACTCCGTAAGCTCGCCGATCATTACATACGGAATGAGCTGGTGAGGATTGAAGGGGTGGCCGAAGTTGAGGTTAGTGGAGCAGAGGAGAGCGAGATGCGCATCACCACCGACTCTTATCGGCTGCAAGCCTTTGGTCTTACTTTGAGCGAAATTAGCCAGAAGATCATGGCCCACAATCAGCAGATATCTGGTGGTACTATTACCGAATCGGGTATGCAATACATTGTGAAAGGTGTCAGTTTACTCAAAACTGTAGAGGATTTTAACGCTTTGGTTGTTGGATATAAATCGACCCAGAAGGGTAATCCTGCTGGAACGCGGGCACCAATTTATCTTCAAGAGGTTGCATCCATTAGCGTTAGTAACCAAGATCCTATAAATATAGTTCGGTTAAACGGACAACGCTGCCTTGCGCTATCCGTCTATAAGGAAACCAAATTTAACACGGTAAAGGCTGTCGCAGAGGTTAACAAATCGCTTACTGCAATTCGAAAGATTTTACCTTCTTGCAGGTTGGATGTGATTACCAACCAAGGAACATTTATTAGTCAGGCTATTGGTGAGGTTAAGGATAGCCTTTTGGTGGGGATTGTTCTGGCCATTGGAGTGCTTTACTTTTTCTTACGGCGAGCAGGTACCACGCTTATTGTAAGCATTACCATCCCCATTTCCATTGTGGCTACATTCCTGTTGATGTATTTCACTGGCATGAGTCTAAATATCATGACGCTGGGTGGATTGGCTTTGGGTGCAGGTATGTTGGTGGATAACGCAATTGTTGTTATCGAAAATATCTTCCGTAATCACGAAGAGGGCAAATCGGTTCGTGACGCTGCAATTATTGGAACTTCCGAGGTGGGCATTGCAATTACTGCTTCTACCATAACCACCATTGTTGTTTTTTTACCCATTGTTTATCTTCATGGGGCTTCGGGCGAACTATTCCGCGACCAAGCACTTACGGTTACATATTCGTTGCTTTGCTCTCTTTTTGCCGCGATACTTGTGTTGCCAATGCTCTATAAATTCTTCTATGCCAATAAACCGGCACCAGTTTCTACCAAATCTTTGAAGTTTGCTGGATATGGTCGCTTTTTGGAGAAGGTTCTGAAGAAACGGGTTGTCGTAATGGTTACTGCCATTATAGTTACAATCGGAAGTTTTTTGCTGGTACCATTTATTGGGACTGAGTTTATGCCCCAAGCTGATAGCAGAGAGTTTACCTTCGATTTAAAGATGCAGGAGGGAACTACGCTGCCCAGAACATCAGCAGCCGTATCGAATATTGAGCAAGTTATTACTGATGCCCTTGGCAATGATCTAGAATTGATTTACAGCCAAGTGGGACCTTCCGGTGGTCTGTCCGATAATGCTTCATCGGTGTATACCGGAGAAAACACAGCAAACGTTCGTATTATTCTTAAAAAAGAGAGCAAGCGTAGTCCCGAAGATGTTATGGCAATCATTACAAAGGCTACTTCAGGCGTTTTGGGCCTAGAGATAGGTTTCAATCGCGACGATTCTGCTTTACGGCAAATCTTAGGAACCCAAGAAGCTCCGGTTGTGGTGGAGATAAAGGGTGACGATTTGAACTTACTTACCGAAATATGCGATAGCGTTAAGGCACGGATGCTTTTGGTGAAGGATATTTACAACATTCAAACCTCCATTGAAGAGGGCACTCCTGAAGTTGAGATTCAGTTAAATCGAATAAAAGCAGGAATGTATAATCTCTCCATGCAAGCGGTAATCGATCAGGTTAAGAGCCAACTCGAGGGGCAGGATGCAGGACAGGTTGATTACCAAGGCGAGTTGCGGCCAATAAAAATTAGAATTCCGGAGAAATCCCTTTCTCAGCTAGATGGTCTTCTCATTCAAAATGGCGACCAGGTATTTCGTTTGAGTGAAATTGCAACCATATCCAGAAGCCGTTCTCCGCGCGAGATTTACCATCGTAATCAGGTTCGAATGGTTAAGATATTTGCACAGAAAGCAAGCGATGTGCCGCTCGATAAGGTCGCAAAACAGATTGAAGAAAGGATCAGTTCCATTCAACTTCCATCGCAGTATCGGATTCAAGTTACAGGCGAGGAAGAGAAGCGAAAGGAAGCGATGGCGAACCTAAGCACTGCTTTTATTCTCTCCATACTACTGGTGTATATGGTAATGGCGTCCCAGTTTGAGTCATTGGTTCATCCATTCACTATTATGCTCTCAATTCCACTATCGTTAGCCGGAACGTTCATTACCTTTTTTATTTTGGGTCGACCCATGAATATAATGGCACTTATCGGTATTATCATGCTGGCCGGTATTACGGTAAACGCTTCCATTATTCTTATCGATAGGATTACTCAGTTGAGGAAATCAGGATTGAATCGGCATGAGGCTATAGTCGTTGCTGCGCGGCAACGTATTCGGCCAATTCTTATGACTACTCTTACTACCATTCTTGCACTTATTCCAATGGTAATTGGATTTGGTGAAGGAGCAAGTTTACGCGCCCCTATGGCTCTGGCAGTTATTGGAGGGTTGGTTTCTTCTACAATTCTTACTCTGATTGTGATTCCTTGCTTCTACGATACCTTCGATAGGCTGCTTGGCCGGTTCCAGAACGATCAACCCAATAACGACTAGCATGGACTTTATTATTAAACGGAAAGTTTTTATTGGAATGTTTTTTATAGCCATCACTCTTTTGGGGTATGTGAGCTATAAAAAATTGGCGGTGGAGATATATCCCAATGTGGAACTGCCCTTTCTTATCGTTCAAGTGGGTTCGGGCATTGAGGTCGATCCCGATTACTTGGAACAGAAGGCAATCGTTCCTCTCGAAGGGGTAATTAGCACCATGGAAGGTATTGAGCGAATTACATCAAGCATAACACCAACCTACGGCATAATTATCGTTTCATTTAAAAAGAATACAAATCTCAAATACAGCTATCTTAAGCTGGAACAAAAGGTTGATCAGGTTAAGCCTACTCTTCCCGCAGGGCTTTTTACTCAAATTGTAAGGTTTGATGCTAGCCAGTTTGCTGGGAATTTTATGGAGCTACACGTTACGGGAAACGGAGGACTCGAGCGGCTTCGCAATTTGGTCGATAAGAAAGTAAAAAATGAGTTGGAGAATGTCGAGGGTGTTGCACGGGTTAGGATCTTTGGCGGGAAAGAAAAAACCATAGAGGTAATAGTAGATCCCGATGCATGCAAGGCCCACGGTATTACTACAGGAGATGTTCGGAGTGCACTGTCGTCCAACCAAAAGCAGCGCACTTTTGTTGGGAAGGTGCAGGATGGTTCCAGTAGGATGTTTGTCCATATGGTTGCCGAGTATGAAAATGTGAATGACGTAGGATCTATTGTGGTGGCCAAAGGTCCAGTATTTTTGAAGGATGTGGCTCAAATTTATTTTGGCTTTAAAAAGGAGGATTCCTACAGCCGAATAAATGGGCAGGATGCGGTTACTATTTCCATAACCAACGATAGCCAAGCGAATATGATCGAATTGTCGCATCGAACCTTGGCGGTTATTGCAACCTTAAATGAGAAGTTGGCTACCCAAGAGGTGCATATTGGGGTACAGAGCAATTCGGCCGAAACGATGGAAAATAGCATCGATGATATTGCCGATCTCGCCATAACGGGTGGTTTTTTTGCAATTTATATTCTATGGCTTTTCCTAGGCAACATTCGGATTGTTTCGCTTATCGGACTTTCCATTCCCATCTCGGTTTATGCTGCTTTTAACTTTTTCTATGCGTTTGATATTTCTATCAATAGTCTTTCCTTAATTGGCGTTGCGCTGGCTGTTGGGATGCTTGTGGACAATAGCGTGGTTGTGCTTGAGAATATATTTCGACACCAAAGTATTCCTGGGTCGTTGGCCGATCAATCGGTGCTGAGAGGAACTGGCGAGGTGTGGCGTTCGATATTTGCTTCTACACTTACAACTCTTGCTGTATTCTTACCCTTTACTTTTAGCGATATATTTTTGGTGAAAGTGCTGGGCTTTAATGTTGGGATATCAATTGTTGCAACGCTTTTGATCTCCCTAATCGCAGCATTGGTATTGATTCCTGCTATTACCCATTTTTTTATTAGTGGTGGCCGAAAAAGGGTGCAAACTATCCAGACGATAGGGTTACGCCATCGTCTCATTCAAATGTATTTGGCGTTACTCAAAACAGGGCTTCGCCATCCAGTAGCAACCATTCTAAGCGGAGTATCTCTTTTCTTTATCTCGCTTATGCTAGGTTTAGCATTTAGCGTAACCAGCGAAGAACAGGCGGTAACGAGTCAACTCAAGGTGTTTGTTACCATGCAATCAGGCTCCTCTCTCGAGACTACCGATAAGACTATTCGTGTTATCGAGGGATATTTAAAAGAATGGCCCGAAGTAAAGCAATCCTCCAGTAGAATTCAGGCTGCAAATGCAAGCATTTCGGTGGAATTGAAGGAGGACTTTGAGAAAGAACGCGACAAACGATTGATAGATCTTAAAAATGACCTGCGGCAGAAGACGGCGGATTTACCCAATGCCATGATTGATTTTGAAGAGGCTGCTGGCGGGGGTAGTGGAGGTGGAGGTGCCCGACGTGGAAGTGGAGTAGAGTCTGCTGCCTTTGCTGGGATGCTGGGTATGGGCGATAATTCCGAATCCGTAATATTGAAGGGGCAGGACTTCCGTCTTCTTCAGAAAGCAGCCGATGATTTAGAGTTCAGGCTCAAATCAAAAACAATCTGGATAACACAGAGTATACAACCCGAGCGGCCGGAAGTTCATCTATTGTTCGACCAAATATTGCTGAACGAACTTAATATACCACTTTCCGAAGTTGGCAACGCCCTTAATAATTTCTCCGGTGAAATTTCCACTGGTATCAAGTTTAAGCAAGGTAATGAGGAGTATGATATTATAATTAAAGAAAAGAATACCGAAGAAGAGAAGTCAAAAAGCCGATCTGCTCGTGATTTAAAAGTTCTTCCTGTTAAAGATTTGAGTGGCAGCGAACACGATCTTCAATCCGTTTCGGAAATTGAGTATGCTACCGGGAAATCAGAGATTATGCGTGTAAACCAAGAGAAGCAGGTGACCCTAACCTTTGCCTATCCAGAGGAGGCCGTAAATACTCGCGAGGCTCGCGATTTCTATCGTGCCGAAATTGACCAGCTCGTGGCTAACTATCCTTTACCTTCGGGCGTGGTTGCAGAGATTAAGCACGATCAAACGGATTTTAGTGAATACTACTTCTTGATTGGTGCTGCACTTCTGCTCATCTACATGATTCTTGCCTCGGTTTTTGAATCGTTAATCGCCCCACTTGTGTTGATGTTTACCATTCCATTGGCTGCCATAGGGTCTATTCTTGCCATTATGCTTTCAGGGAAAAGTCTTCTCAACTCAAATGCGCTCATGGGCTTTATAATTCTAATTGGGGTGGTCGTAAACAATGGAATTATTCTGTTGGATTATGCCAAAATCCTCCGAAAGCGTGGCTTTGGTAAGAACCGAGCTATTATCACATCGGGAATTTCAAGGGTAAGACCTATTTTGATAACCTCACTAACCACCATTGTCGCATTGGTTCCTTTAGCTTTAGGAACAAAGGAGTATGTGGCAACCATTGGGGCTACGTTCGCAATTACGGTCATTGGTGGATTATCTTTCAGCACAATTCTTACCCTCGTGTTTATCCCTACCTGTTACTCCGGCCTCGAGAATGGCATTGAGTGGATTCGCAATCAGACGAAAGTTGTTCAGATAATCATGTTGGCTACGCTACTTTTCGGGAGTTTCTCCATTTACTATATGGCGGATGGCTTTCTTCTGAAAATGGGTGGTAT
The DNA here is from genome assembly GCF_900096565.1 of Williamwhitmania taraxaci. Taxonomy (NCBI): domain Bacteria; kingdom Pseudomonadati; phylum Bacteroidota; class Bacteroidia; order Bacteroidales; family Williamwhitmaniaceae; genus Williamwhitmania; species Williamwhitmania taraxaci. The sequence continues at coordinate 26,793 of NZ_FMYP01000043.1, read as the reverse complement.
TACTTCATTGCTCATTGCCGTTCCAGCCTTAACACACTTCCTAATTTCAAGCACGCGAAGAGCAAAAACAAAGCTTATTGCCGACGCTGAACCCATTCGAATCAAGATCCAAAACTTGGTGAAGGTTTATGAACGGGATGGACGGTTTAGTCGTGAGTGGAATTCAGGAAAGCGTTTGGTTAGCCGGTTGGTCGGTTCCAAAGAACTAACGTTAAAGGCTGTCTTGCTCAACTACCGTTGGCAACTCCCACTCCTTGGATTTCTAATCTACTTTACCTATTTCCGGTTAGAGGGATTATTTATGACATTCATATTTGTCCATCTCACTGGTTTGTCGTTGGTTAATGTTTTTACACCCATCAACAAGGCATTTACTGCATGGAAACCGCTTTGGGGTATTAATCGTTGGATTAAGAGTCATTTACTGAAGATTCTCGTGTGGGGCTATATGTTTATGAACCTTGCCGTATTCTATGCGAAGAGTTCAAGCGTAGGTCTTGTGGTTTTTCTGGGGATCATTTGGACCTTGGCGATCATCATTTACCTTACCGCTCGCAAGCTCTACAACGATCAGATTAATGTAGATAGAATTACCGGACGAATGGGTGGTATTCGACGAGCCTTTTATCGGTTGGTAAAGGCCATACCGTTTTTAGGTAAACGCCGACAGCCATTTAAGGCTTTAGCTGGGGTTTCGCTCGAAATTGAAACCGGTATGTTTGGGCTACTCGGTCCCAATGGTGCCGGAAAAACAACCATGATGCGTATTATCTGCGGTATATTGGATCAAAGCTATGGGAAGATATTCATCAATGGTATTGATACACTCGAACGGCGGGAAGAGCTTCAGGGGCTTATTGGTTATCTTCCTCAAGAGTTTGGAACTTATGAGAACTTGACCGCTTGGGATTATCTCGATTACCAAGCCATGCTGAAGGGGATAACGGATGAACCCACCCGATTGCAGCGCATCGAGTACGTGCTTAAATCGGTCCATATGCTCGAGAAGAAAGATCAGAAAATTGGCTCTTTCTCGGGTGGAATGAAGCAACGTATAGGCATTGCACAGATATTGCTGCATTTGCCAAGGATTTTGGTGGTAGACGAACCCACCGCCGGCCTTGATCCTCGTGAGCGTATCCGTTTTCGTAATTTGCTTGTCGATTTAAGCCGGGAGCGTATCGTGATTTTCTCTACGCACGTAATTGAGGATATCTCTTCATCGTGCAATAATGTGGCGGTTATCAATAAGGGAGCCCTTAAGTATGTAGGCATTCCTCATGATATGACAAATCTTGCCGAGGGATTTGTTTGGAACTTTACCATACCCATGGAGGAGTTTGAACAGTTTGGCGAAAAGGCTCTTGTGGTTCACCATCGGCTCGAGGGCGATTTGGTACGCGTGCGCTGCGTGTCGGCACTAAAGCCTACTCCCAACGCTGAACTTGTTAAGCCAGGACTCGAGGATGCTTACCTCTGCTTACTCAAAAATATTGTGTCGGCATAGTTATTATTTGTTAGAATATGGCGGTTGAAGTTTTCAACATGCCGGTAATAAAACGAGTATTGTAAGATTGGTTTTTTTGTTTTACTGTTTTTAATGCATTCTTGCACTATGTCAATTCACGGATCTGCCATAAATAATCGTCTCCGTTTTGGGTTAAAACTAGTCCGGTATAACCTCCAGATAGTATTCTCTGGTAAGTTTATATGGTTCTTAGCAGCTGCACTAGCCTTCTACCTCTTTGTTACCATCATGATGGTTTTTAATGAGCCAAATGTTCGGCTGGAGAGTATTTACAGTTCGCTCGTTCTTCCTGGGCTTCTCCTGATGTTTTACCCTACAGTTTTTGGCATTCAGCACGACGCCGATACGCGAATATTGGAAATGCTATTCGGGGTTCCCGATTATCGTTTCAAAGTTTGGCTTTTCCGCTTGGCGGTTATCTTTCTGTTTGTATTCCTGCTTCTATTAGGTTTTGGTGCGCTAGCTTGCATCCTTGTAGAACCAATTCCTGTTTTTAGTTTCGGCATGCACCTTATGGTTACAAATATCTTTCTCGGAACAATGGCGTTTTGGCTCTCAACCGTAGTTCGGAATGGAAATGGTACTGCCGTTATCATGATTATTGTTGGACTTTTTATCACCATTCTTTCCCAAAATATGAGCCTTGGCTACTGGGATATCTTTCTAAATCCTTTCAAAATGCCATCGGACCTCAATCAAGTTGTTTGGGCCAAGATTGTTTTTAAGAATAGAATTTTTTTGATGGTTGGTAGCGTAGTGTTTATTCTTGGTGGTATGCTGAAGCTGCAGTTGCGTGAGAAATTCATCTAACTGCTGCTCGTAATCACCGTTGTCTGCTACTTCTTTTTCATCTTTGGTTCCACTTTAGCAATGATATTCGACGTCCCTGGTGTTTTCAAACGTGGGAATATTAGCCGCTTATTGGATCGACGAATAACGAAGTAAGTAATTGCTAAACTCAGCAAGATAACCGCGTAGGGTATCAGTTCCGAAGATGCTTGTTTGCTCGAATCCCAAATTATCACCTTGCGGGCAACTGCAATAATGGCTACTAATACGACTATTTCGACATGTACAATATTTTCCTTGAGAAATGCCTTGATGGTTTCCAGTAGTTCAATGCCGATAAGGATTATCAGAAAAACGCTGAAGAGTTCCATGAGGTTTTCTGCCTGTAAAAAGTATGGTGGGGTGATTATCTTGGTCCCAATGGTAATTAGCATATCAAGCGTTGCAAATACCAAAATCAGGGTGATTATCCCAATAAGGATGAATATTATGCTCTTTTCGAGCCATTCTAAATACTTCAGCATAGGTTTATTTTTGATTCTAAACACGGTAAGTCAAAAGTTGTTCTAAGAATGCTTTTACTTGTATTCATTTTTCCCACAAGTTAGTTACTTTCTATGTGTTTTATTGCTACCTATAAAAACTATTTTCTACCTATCTTCACCCCGAAATGAATACAACTGAAAAAATATATCCTTGGGGTGATTCGCGAAGGTATAACTCCTACGCGGGCTACTTTAAACGAGTGTTTGGCGGTAGGGTGCAAAAGTTGACCATCGATGCTGGTTTTACTTGCCCCAACCGCGATGGCTCTGTAAGCACCGGTGGCTGCACATACTGCAACAACGATGCTTTTAATCCCAGCTATTGCCTTGCGGTGAAACCCATAATACAGCAAGTTGAGGAGGGAATCGAGTTTCATGCTAACCGTTATCGGCGTGCGGAACGTTTCCTGGCCTACTTTCAGGCATTCTCCAATACCCACGCCCCACTAGCCGACCTCAAGTCTATTTACTCCCAAGCATTAGCTCATCCTGGGGTTATTGGTTTGGTTATTGGCACGCGTCCGGATTGTATTGACGCTGAAAAACTCGATTACTTTGCCGAATTGGCAAAGGAGCGTTATGTGATTATTGAATATGGCATTGAAAGTTGTTATAATTCCACTCTCGAATCCATAAATCGTGGACATAGCTACGAGTTGGCTGAATGGGCAATTCGTGAGACTGCAAAGCGGGGTATTAAGGTTGGTGCACATATAATCTTTGGACTTCCCGGAGAATCACAAAACGAAATGCTTGCACAGGCAAAAATTCTCTCGGCTCTTCCGCTCGATACCATAAAGTTTCACCAGCTCCAGATTGTAAAGGATACGGCTATGGAGCGTCAGTATCTGGCGGATTCTACTCAGTTTAATCTTTTTGGTTTGGACGATTATATGGAGTTCTTGGCTAGTTTTGTAGAGCAATTCAATCCAAATATCGTAATTGAACGGTTTGTTAACGAGGTGCCGCCAAGGTTTTTGGTTGCTCCGGCTTGGGGAAATTTCCGCGCCGATCAGCTCGGGGTGATGTTTGAGAAGTTGCTCGAGAGCAAGGATAGTTGGCAAGGGAAATTTTATACACCTTTGGTTTGATTGGCTTAGTTTTGCTAGTTTTTTTAGTATGTTGTCTTTACCCAATTTAAACGCTACAATGTGTATGCGAAACATTGCAAAAACAATAGTATTACTCTTTATGGCAGTGACTGTTTTTGTCGGCTGCAACCATGCTATAAAGGAGAAACACTTCACCCTTCGGAATGGTGATTTGCTGTTTCAGGATATTGATTGTGGGGATATGTGTAGCGCCATCGAAACAGTTACTTTTGGTTGGCATGGGGCAAAGTTTTCGCACGTAGGGATTGTGGTAGTTGACTCCGTTGGTAATACCCAAGTGCTCGAGGCCATATCTAAGGGCGTTTCGCTCACCTCCCTTGATGAATTTTTGAAAAGGAGTGCCGATTCTGCAGGAAAGCCAAAGGTTATTGTTGGAAGGTTAACCGAGAATTATCGAGAATTAACCACTGCTGCGGTAATCAGAGCATTAAATTATATGGGCAAGCCTTACGATACGGTTTTTGACATATCCAACGATGCTTACTACTGCAGTGAGTTGGTCTATTTTGCTTACTTGGACTCGTTCGGTGTTCCGCTATTTGAATTGAAGCCTATGACCTTTAGCGATCCTGCTACTGGAACCGTCTTTCCTGTTTGGAAAACCTATTTTGAGGGAATGAATTTAAGTATTCCCGAGGGAGCTCCTGGACTTAATCCAGGTGGGATTTCTCAATCAAAAAATATTGAGATTGTTCATGTGTTTGGTAATCCTCAAGGCATGATGATCGATTCTACTAAATAATATTGATTCATGGAGCCATTTCTGAAACTGGTAGCCAAAGATTTATACTCGCGCTACGGCGACGACCTAGAGGGCGTTACCCTTGTATTCCCAACCCGCCGTGCCGGACTTTTCTTTGCCAAGCATTTGGCTTCAATGGTGAATAAACCACTGTGGCACCCGCCGGTAGTTGCCATCTCAGATATCATGCTCCAAGCATCTGGGTATCGGTTGGCCGACCAACTCTCGCTTGTTCTGGAACTATATAAGGTCTACTCGCGCGTTATGGAGTCGGACGATAGTTTTGATAAGTTTTATTACTGGGGCGAAGTTATGCTTATGGACTTCGATTCTGTGGATAAGTATCGAGTGGATAGTTCTCTGTTGTTCCGCAACATCCAAGCGATTAAAGAACTGGAGGGCAAGTTTGATGCAGTCTCAGAAGAGCAGCGCGAAGCACTCGCTTCCTTTATTCATCTTTTCGAAATTGAGACCGAATCGGAGATTAAATCCCGATTTCTTACCATATGGGATGTATTGGGTTCCATCTACCAAGAGTTTAAGGATCAGTTAAATAACCAAGGGCTTGTTTACGAGGGAATGGCCTACCATGCCGCCGCCGACCTATTTGATCGTGGCGAAGTTAAGGGCCTTTCGGAGGGCATGTATGCTTTTGTAGGTTTTAATGCCCTAAATGATTGTGAAAAGGCTCTTTTTAAGTATTTCAAGCGAGAGGAAAAGGCGCTGTTTTACTGGGATTACGACACCTATTACACTCAAGACGATGTGCAGGAGGCGGGAAACTTTATCCGAGCTAATATGCTATTGTTTCCCAATGCCATCGGTAGTCAACACTTCTCCAATCTAAAGGAGAATAGGCAAATTACCGTTATTGGTAGTCCTACGGGCGTTGCTCAGGCAAAACTTGTTCCCACTCTGCTCGAGGAGATCCAGTCCAAGGGTGGGCAACTCGACGAAAGTTGCGCCATTATATTTCCTGAGGAGCAGTATCTTTTGCCCGTACTACGTGCCTTACCGCGAAATCTGGAGCGGCTCAACATTACGATGGGCTATCCCATTAAGGAGACATCGGCATTCACCTTGCTCGATTTCTTAATGAAGCTTCAGCAAGGAGCTCGCACCACAGGAACGGATGTGCGTTTCTACTTACGTGATGTGCTTTCGGTGCTTGGTCATCCCTACCTTTCGCTCGTCGATCCGGTTGCCACACAGAAGTTGCAGCGTAACTTAATCGACGATAACCGGATTTACCCCAAAGCTGTCTCGCTCAGGAATGGCGATTTACTTTCAATGATTTTCACCCCTGTAACAACAGGACAAGAAGCGCTTCGCTACTTGCGCGATGTTGTTATTGAGTTGGCAAAGATGCTGACCAACCTTACACAAGAGGAGGCACAAAGCGATGCTTCCCGCCTCGATTTGGAGTATCTCTACGCACTCTACCAGAGTATTACTCGCCTAGTTGATCTACTCTCTATCGAAAAGACAGAGATTAGCTTAAAAGTGGCTGGTCAACTAGTGCGGAAAGTCTTTAGTCAGCAGCGTGTCTCCTTTAAGGGCGAACCTCTCGCAGGATTGCAGCTGATGGGCTTCCTCGAAACGCGTGCCCTTGATTTCAAAAACTTGGTAATCCTCTCCATGAACGATGAGGCTTTACCAGGCAAGCACAACAATCCGACCTTCATTACGCCATCCTTGCGCACGGCCTTTGGTCTGCCCGATTATAAGCACCAAGAGGCTATTTATGCTTACTATTTCTATCGATTGATTCAGCGAGCCGAAAGGGTCTTCTTGGTTTATAAGAACCGTAACGATGGTCCACAAACGGGCGAGGTTAGCCGTTACGTTTTACAGCTCCGCATGGAGAATGGCATCAAAGTGGAAGAGCGTTCCGTTCAGTTCGACCTGAATTTACCTGAACCAGTGGTTATGGAGGTGGTGAAAGATTCTTCTATAATGGAGAAATTGAATACTTATCTCGATAGTACCGCCGATCGCTATCTTTCACCCAGTGCGCTTACATCGTATATTACCTGTTCATTGCGATTCTACTATCGCTATGTCCTCGGATTAAAGGAAGTTGAGGAGGCAACAGAGGAGGTTGACTCTCCGTTGTTTGGGTCCATTCTCCATCAAGCTATGTTTCAGCTGTTGAATGAATTTGTCGGAAAAGTAATATCCGAATCGCAGTTGATGGCCATGGCGAAGGACACGGATTCCATTGGGAAGGCGGTTGATTCTGCTTTTCGAATAGAGTTTTTACGTGGCGAAAAGGATGGCGATTTACAGCTGCTTGGTCGTAATCTGATTGTGAAGAATGTGGTTGAGAAACTCGTGGTGAAAATGCTAACTCTCGATGCTAAAAGAGCACCCTTTACATTGGTGGAACTTGAGCAAAAACATACAGTTCGAGTGAAATTTCAAGTCGACTCCCAACCCCAATCCGTAGCTATTGGTGGTATGGTGGATCGGTTGGAACAGGCTGATGGATCAATGGTTGTAATTGACTATAAAACTGGTGCGTATAAGCTTAAGGGCATTTTTTCCATGGTAGAGGATCTTTTCAGTCCTGAGCATATTGGAAAGCAAAAGGAGGTTTTTCAAACGCTTCTGTATAGCCGTATTGTAGCTGAACGTTTTCCAGAGGCTCGCGTTCGTCCAGCGTTATGGTTTGTGCGAAATCCCGATCCCGATTATCGTCCCGGTGTTTTTCTCAAGGAAGCCAAGATTGTACGCATGGTTGATTCCTTTTCTGATTTTGCTCCTGAGTTTAACCGGAGTCTCGAAGGGCTTTTGGTTGAAATTTTTAGCACAGAAACTCCATTTACCCAAACTACGGTGGCCGATTCGTGCTTAAATTGCACATATAAAATGATTTGCGCTAAATAGTTTGTAATAATCAGAACTTAGTAGACTGTTTTTCCACTGCTAAATTCCATTATTATCAATTATTTGGTGAGAAATATTTCTTCGCTGGGGTCGATGTATTCTCTTTTTCCATAAATTTGAAGGAAGCTATACCTCAACAACATGCTCTACAGTTTCCATTCCATAGATCATCAACTTCATAATACGCCATTTTTTCGTAGCGACGGTATTTCCTTTCCATATACGGTTCGTGTTTCATTCAAGGATGCCAGGGGTAAGGTAATTCACGAGAAGAGCTATGGGTATTTAACTTTGGCTCACATTTATGATACGATTGGGCAGCATGATTTCTTAGATATTGACGATTGTTTTGTGGATAATATTTCGCTCACCGCTTGCCGTAGGTATCTGCTAATGGCGAAGAACGACAGGATATCCATAAAGGGTCTTTCGGCTAAGGATGCTTTTTTTTATTCAACGTTAAAGGTTGATTTTTCCTTGGCGGATTTTGTTGGTGTGGCAAATTTTGAAGGAGCTACGTTTGTGTGTGAGGAGGTATCTTTTCATCAGTCCAGCTTTTCAAAAACTGGCGCAGCATTTCAGAATACGGTCTATAAAACTGGTATTGTTGATTTTACTCGCGTTAATTATGTCTTAGGAGAGGCCAATTTTAAGAACGCCGTATTCTCCGAAGGGGTTAAAAATTTTCAGGATTCTCGGTTTTTGGATGCCAATGCCAACTTTGTAAACGTAGATTTTGGCGATGGCGATGTATCCTTTATCAATACTCATTTCTACAATTCTATAACCGATTTCAAGGTGGCTACTTTTGGTAGGGGGAAGGTCGATTTCCACTTTGCCAAATTTAAGACGGGTGATGTTTCCTTCGAACGGGTGGAGTTTGGTTATGGGCGCAAGGATTTTCGTACGGTAGAGTTTGGAACTGGCAAGGTAACATTCAATAGGTGTGATTTTGGTGATGGCGATATCTCTTTTGAAGGTGCCGATTCTACTGGAGGTAGGCTTCTGTTTCGCAAATCTTCTTTTGGACAAGGGGAGGTGTGCTTCGATATCTTCGAAGGCAAGGAGGCCGACATTTTCTTTGAGCAGGTTAGTTTCGAGAAAGGAAGTGTGAGCTTTGCCGGTGGTCTTTTTCAGAATCTCACTCTTACCTCATGCCTCTTTAGCGATAGGCTCGATATTCGCGTTGCTGCCGCCCAAGCTATTGATCTTTCCGATAGCATTGTGCGTGATATTGTGGATTTTCGGCCTCACGATAGGATGCAATGCGTAGGAACCCTCGATATAACAGGGCTTAAGCTTCTTGGCCGTATTTATCTTGATTGGCAGCAGAATAATGCCAAAATGTTGGTTTATGGTCAGCGCGAAACCTCTTTCAACGATAAGGCCGATCAGTTTCGGATTTTAAAGGAAAATTTTAATGCCCTGGGGCAGTATGACGATGAAGATAAGGCCTACGTGGAATATCGAAGATGTGAGCAGAAATGCAAGCTTCATCGACAGCTGAAGGGGAGCCTATCTGCCAAGGTAATCGCTTATCCACGCTACTTGTGGAAACTCCTACTTTACGATTTAATGGGGTTGTATGCCACTCGGCCTTCACGTGTTTTTGTGAGCATGGGGGCCGTTTACTTGCTTTTCAGTTTCCTCTATATGATTCTTATTTCGTTAGGAATTGGAAACATTAATGCATCCGGAGGCCATCCCGATTCCCTGAGCATTGTGAGTCGTTCGCTCTACCACAGTGCCATAACTTTTTTCACCATTGGCTATGGCGATTTCTATCCATCGGGTCCCATTCGTATTGTGTGCGGAATTGAAGGTTTTGTTGGTGTTTTCTTAATGGCCTACTTCACGGTGGCCTTTGTACGGAAAATACTACGCTAGTATGTTGTTGATCCAATTGTGCATAGTCCAATAATCCGTTCAAGACACTTAACGTGTGATTATTGCTTTTGGAAACGGCTAATTTGGTTGTTCAATACCATTCTTATCTGTCATCTGCCGATTAATTCGTCGCTGGATTTAAACTATTTGGATATTCTCCTTTATAGTCACCTCATAAGATAACATTCGACCAATTCAAGTGTGAAAATAGATGAATTAATGATGGATTTATTTCAGAAAGTGATAATACTGAAACTCAGTTGGAACGAAATACGAATAAAAATTTGACTTAAGTTGTTTTTTTTTCAAAAAAGCATTCTCATTTCCCTTTTTGTTTTATATTTACGGTAGTTTTTTAATTATGCATTATGAAAAAGGGAAAAGTAAAATTTTTTAACGAGTCAAAGGGTTTTGGATTTATTAGCGATTCAGAATCAGACAAGGAGTATTTTGTTCACGCCACTGGCCTTGTTGATAAGGTAAAAGATGGTGATGATGTGACCTTCGAATTGCAAGAAGGCAAAAAAGGATTGAATGCGGTAAACGTTAGACTAGCATAAGGCTTAGTATTTGAATTACCCGAGTAAATTTTTTTAAAGCTTCACGTTTTGTGAAGCTTTTTTTGTTCGAAACATTCTGATATATTGAAAATTACTCAGATGAATGATAATCTTATATTCCAAGTTGCCCTTACTCGCTCTCCCTAATGAAGGTGTTGATAATACCAGAGCATAAAAAAACCGCGGGATCTTCCTACGGTTTTTGAATATGGTATCGGTTGTTTGGACTATTTCTTATTCTTCTTTTTAAGATTTTTCTTTTTGCGCAGCTTGGTCTCCTCATCAAAGGCATCAATCTCCTTCATCAGAGTTTTCCAGTCGTTACTGGGCTCTTCGGAAAAGTCAATGGTGGTGGTATAGTCCTTCTGATCGATATCGAGAACCTTCACCTTTTTGTCCATGAACAGTTCAATGGCCTCCAAAACAGGGCGTTCCTCTTCGCTGCAGAACGAAACCGCTGTTCCGCGCGACACGCCACGTCCGGTACGGCCCACACGGTGAACATAGTTTTCGGGAACATCGGGTAAGTCGTAGTTTACTACGTAGTTTACATTGGGTATGTCGATTCCCCTAGCCGTTACATCGGTGGCGATAAGCACTTTTAGTGTGCCTTCTCTGAAGTTTTCGAGCGCATCAATTCGCTCTGCCTGATCCTTTCCTCCATGGATGGTTCCACATACTAATCCTACCCGTCCCATAGCTAGGCAAACGCGTTCGGCCCGTACTTGGGTGCGCACAAAAACTAGGATTTTGCTCTCAGCATTCTCCTTGATCAATCGTTCGAGGAAAAACCGCTTGTCATCCATGGCGATATGGGTCACCGAGTGGTTGATATTCTTAGAGACTGGATCTTTTGGCGATATTTGAATTCGGATAGGCTTGCGAACCAGCGAGTAGGCTAAATCTTTAATGTGTTCGTTGATGGTAGCCGAGAAGAACAGTGTTTGTCGTTGGCGCGGTAAGAAGCGTAGCATCGACTGAATGTCCCCGTAAAAACCGAGGGCGAGCATATGGTCGGCTTCATCAAGAATTAGGGTGTCTACGTGATCGAGTCTAATGTAGCCCTGGCTAACCAAGTCGAACATACGGCCAGGGGTAGTAATCAAAATATCAATTCCTGCCACCAGTTGGGCAATTTGGGCCTCTTGCTCTACACCGCCAAAAACGCAAAACGATTTGACTTTGGTGTATTTCTCAATGGCTTCAAATGTCTTGGTCACCTGTAAGGCTAACTCTCGTGTTGGAACCACTACCACGCAATTTATACCTTGGGGTAACCGGTTCAACTTTTTTTCGTGAATGAGCTGGATTATGGGTATGGCATATGCAGCAGTTTTTCCCGTTCCGGTTTGTGCAATGGCAAGCACATCTTCCCCTTCGAGAATCGGTGGGATGGCTTTATGCTGAATGTCGGTGGGGCGGCGGAAGTTTAGTTCTTCCAAACTTCTCTTTAATTCTGGAGCAATGCGATACTGTTCAAATCTCATTCTAAAGCTGTTTCTTGGATAAATAGGTGAAACCGGAATTGGGTTGTCGGGCGCAAAGATAGCGTGTTATTTTTACTTTTTAGGGGTGTTGTATTTTGGTCTTAGATATATGATATCCGCAGATTCTTATGGTAATCGTTATATTGTTTCGGAAATCAGTATTGTCCTTTTTACTTTGTGTGTGTTGTTATCTATTTATATTCGAAGTTTCTTGATTGTTGAAGAGGTCTATTTTTTTATAAATATAGGTGCAGCCCCAAACCTAGCGTTCCGTCTACCATCAGCGACGGACCAAGGGTTACTTTGCCTTTATCCTTTTCGTTCCCCATGCGCTGAATGGCCTTGATTGTGACACCGCGTGAAGTCGCTATTTTAGCAAAGGTGTAGCCCAGCGCAATGGAAAGCGGATAGTCGCTCATCCAATGTACTCCATTGTTAACCATGGCCAATCCAATAAGAGTCATCATGGAATAACCAACTGGTTTTATGTAGGTGTGTTCAGGGTAGTTTGTGGCAAGGATTGTTACTGTGGCCATGGCGGTGGCCAAGTGACCAGAGGGGAAGGCATCATACTTTGGTACCGACTTTTGGTAGGTCTTTGGGTTCGGGAAGAGGCGCCACTTGCCTCCCGGTGATGTTGCCACAAAGGGGCTTTCCCTGCCGCTGAGATGTTTTAGAAGCTGGGTGGTAATTCCCATGGCAATGTAGCATTCTGCAAACTGGCTTGCGGTGGCAACATCGCGTTGATCGTGTTTTATAAGCCCATTTACAAGAATTCCCGAGGCCAGAGCAATGCTAGGCCAGCCTTCACCAATAAAGTAGAGGGTTGTGTTGGCATTTTGGGGCAAATCAAGTAGGTCTATAATGGTTCCTCCTGCCTTAAAACTTATGGCGTTAAAGTTCTTCCGTTCAGGATCGATGCCTGCCCAAAGGCCAAACTGCTGCACCCCATTAGTGATGTCTTGATCGAAAACAACCAGAATGGCTGTACTTACGGCCACGGCACCTAAGGTTATTAACCCTTTTTTTGTACCAGTACGTCGACCAAATTCAACCCAATCACCGGGAATATTCTTGGCAAAATCATAAATTCTTGGTGCATGGAATGTCTTTTCAAGGCTATCGTATGTGTATACCGAGTAGCGGCGGCCTAAGGTATCTGTTCCGCTCGAGTCGGCTATTGTGTTTGCAATACAGGGGCTGCAATTAAGAATAATTGCCATAAATATGGCAAGCATAGTTGGACGCATAGTTGGGTATTGTTGGGTTTTGAAAAAAAACGGTGCTGCAGCGTAGGGCCGTTGCAGCACCGAGGTATTATTTCTTCTCGATTTTGTTCAGACCATTTACAAACATATATTCAGCAGTTTGATAGTAGGTTACTGCTTCATCCTTCATTATTTCGTTTGATTCCTTAATCGCCTCTTCGCCGGTATAGCGATCAAATTGATAAAAGCTAAATCGCTGCTGTGGGCTCAGGATGGAGAGGTTATTCCCCTTAATGTATCCAAGCTTTTGGTAGTTGCCAATAAACGCTCTTTCTTCTGTCTGTTTCATCTTCATAATATCCTTACCGTAAAAGGTCGATTGGTAGCTCCAGTTCAAAATGCCTAGGAGTGTTGGCGTGAGATCAATTTGGCTACAGAGTTTATCTACTTTTTGAGCAGGAATATTCGATGGGTTATAAATCACTAGTGGAATCTGGTATTCATTGATCGGGAGTTCGGCCCGACCAGCACTACCACCGCAGTGATCTGCCACTACTATGAATATAGTATTGTCGAACCAGGGTTTGTTTTTCACCTCGTTAAACAACCATGCTAGAGCGTAATCGGTGTACATTACTCCACCTTTCCGTGATTTCGGAAAGTCGATGCCTACGCTGGGGAAGGTGTAGGGACGGTGATTGGAGGTAGTCATTATAAAGTTGAGGAATGGTTCCCCCTTGGCAAACGATTGATCGGCTTCTTGTATGCTTCGCTTGTAGATATCTTGATCGCAAACTCCCCATACATTGGCAAAAGTTATTTCCTCGGGTTTTAGATCGCTGCGGTCCACAATGTCGAAACCGTTGGTGGAGAAGAATTGGTTCATGTTATCAAAATAGCCATATCCGCCGTAGAGAAACTTGTTTACATAACCCTTCTCCTTGAAAATAGATCCAAGGCTGTAAAGGTTTTCGTTGCCCGAACGTCGAACAATGCTGGTGCCCGGGGTAGGAGGAATGCTAAGGTTGATTGCCTCAAGCCCACGAACTGTTCTGGTTCCAGTGGCGTAAAGATTTGTGAAGAAGAGCGATTGGTTGGCTAGTGAATCCATAAATGGCATGGTGATTCCGCTGGTGCTCGGAATGTAATTCATGTATTCGCCGCTCAGACTCTCAACGGTAATAAGGAAAACATTGTAGCGCTTCTCCTCGCCGGTGTTAGAAACCTTGGTAACTGGATTCATAACATCGGGTGAGATATAGGCAATGGTGCTGTCTGCCATTAGGCTGCGCAGCTGAGTGAATGCTTCCTTCTTATCTTTGATCAGGTAGAACTGTTCGTAATCGAGCTTGTTGTTCTTGAATGCTTCAAAGAAGGAGTAAACTCCATTTTTCGCCAGCTCTTTGTTGTATGTGTTTGTGCTTATCTCGCTGCAACGATGGGTGACGAAGAGCAAGCCAATAATTGGAACTATGCTCAGAATTAGCGCAGTTTTTAACCGCACTAGAAACCCTTCGGGTGACTGTAGCGCCCTTCCAATCCAACCTTTTCGAGCAACAAACCAGACAATAACACCAGTTATTGCTGCTATGGAAACAACAAGTAATGGAATATTATACGATTCCCATATATTCCCAATCACTTCAGAGGTATAGATCAGGTAGTCTACTGCAATAAAGTTGAACTTAACGTTGAATTCGTCCCAAAAGAAATACTCAGCAAACGCAGTGTAAACAATTATTACCGTGGCAATGGTATAGAAAGTATAGGTAATATACTTAACGATCTTCTTCTTTGCCAATTTGTGAGGAACAAGTAGTGTAACCAGAACAAATGGAATCATAAAGTAGCCAAAGGCAATGGTATCGAAGAATAGGCCCGTGCTAACGCTTTTTACAATTTCCCATACACTCTTGCTAAACTGGGAAAAAGAGTAGAAGAACAAGACTAGTCGTGTTAAAAACGACACAGAAATAAAAATCAGGTAAAGCAGGTAGATGCTTCCAAATCTCGAGTTGAAGAACTTTTTCATTGGTATATAATTTGTTTTTATTCGATTTGAATGGGGTTGATAATTGCAGAATTAGGTAGGGTTTTGATGAATACAAATCGCCCTTAATTATACTTCTGCGCCCATATTAATACACATCAAAATTATTATATCCTGCATTAAAAACAATAGAGTAAGGCAAGGCCATTGTAGTTGCCTGCAATTTCGGGTGCAAGGTAGAATTTGTTACCCATTTTTTCGTGCAGACGAACCACTGTCTTAGCAACGTAATGCGAGAGAAGGGCTGCAAATACCACGTCGGAGGTCCAATGCTTGTTGTCGTGGATCCTTGAGGCTGCTGCGAGAGTTGCAAGGGTGTATATTGTCGGAGGAATCCATTTATGGTCCTTATATTCAATCGCAATTACTGTTGCTACCGAAAATATGGCTGTTGTATGTCCCGAGAAGAAAGAAGTTTGGCTTTTGTGGGTTAATTGCGGACCATACCACTGATCGTGATCGGCCTCTGTGTTGGGGCGAGCTCTGCCAGCAAGGTGCTTTATAACCGTACATATCCCGGTTGAGATTAAAAACGACTCTGCGGAGAGGACTGCTACACGACGAGCTTTTTTCTGTTTAAACGCAATTCCGTAAATCTCGAATGATGCTACAATCCCTGCCGAAATATACCCTTGCCCAACAAGTTGCAACTGATTGCTGAAAAAGGCAGAGTGGCTGTTGCGTGTTCGTTGTGCCCACGCCTTAATCGGGTCGTCGAGTGTAGCATAGGTGAGTCCTGATACGCCGAGAAGGATACCTGCCTTCAGGTAATCACGGTTTTGCCAATGTGCAAATGGGTAAATCGCCACATCCACAGAGGTATGTCCGAAATCTCGAACAAATTGCTTGGTCATTTTATATGCAGGAAAACCACTCGTGTCCTTATTCTCAGTCGGTAAGTCTGCCGGGATAGTATCTGTTGCGGATAGTGTTTGCGGCAGCGTGTCAGGTAAGGCGATGATCAACGTATCATCACGCAGAATGTTTTGAGGATGATCAACTATGAAATGATCAAGGTTTTGAGGATTATTGATCCTTGCAAAGGTGTGGGTAATGCAAACTAATGCCATAAGTATGGCGAGGGATAGGGCTTTGGGCTTCATGCTAAAAATTTGGATAAAAGTAGCAAAAGAATCTACCCAAAGACCTAGGGTAAACAAATTTCGCTATTTCCTTTGTCGAAGAGGTTAAGGTATGTTTCGTCCAAAGTTCTCACGTCTTCTACACCATGATTTTGATGAATCTATAATCACCAATTCGCTGATAGCGCTATATTGTCTCAGAAAAAATTTGAGTGTCATGATGGTAAAGCATAAGTTTAATACCGCGTTTGGTTCAACTGGATCGTTTGCAGGCTACTTCTTAGTAGCAGCTGGAGTTGCGGCGTCGTTTCAGTATTGGGAAGCCATTTTTCTCGTTATTTTTGGTGCATTTATAGCGTTTACCTACTCTTGTACTTACCTGGATATTGAACGGCGAAGGGTAAAGTATGCCAATATGATTTTTGGTATATTCCCTAATGGCAAGTGGGTTGCAATCACTCCCGATATGCTGCTGGGCGTTAAAAAAGCCAAACGAGTGTATTCCACCTATAGCAGGGGCAACCGCCGGCTAGATTTAGCGCGAATCCGATACCAAATAATCCTTTACGATTCATTAAATAGGTCCATTATGCCGCTGGCAGAGTTCTCCACGCATGAATTGGCCCAAGCAGAAGCAGATAATCTCATGAAGCAGTTGGATCTTAAGGCCTACGTTTTATAAAGGTGATGATAGAGATGCTTCGGAACGGAGAACAGAACTTATTTCTCATGTTTGCTTAAAATAATTTATTTGATCTCCAACAAATAAATACGCTGTAATAGGACCATTTTTATTAACGCACGTTGACAATTGTGATTATTTGGTCAATTAAATTGATTTTTTCGTTTGTAATGAATCAGTTTAGTGAACTATTTATATATATTCGACGGCTATTTATTGTAAATACGATAATTCATTCAATTCATCATGAACGAAAACGATTCCAAAACAAGTTTTGCTGAGTTACGCGAGCGGGTTCATCGTTTGGAATTGGATAATAAAGTGCTTCGTATGACTCTCGAGGGAATTGAGGGGAGCCATGAAAAGACAGTAACCTCTCTTTCCAAGAACGAAGATTTGCTCCTAATGCTCAACTCTTCGGGAGAGGGCATGTTTGCCATCGATTTAGACAGAAACTGTACGTTTGTAAACGACTCCGCCATATTTCTTCTTGGCTATACCAATAAGATTGATCTTCTGGGAAAAAATATCCACTACCTTATTCATCACTCCTGGCCCAATGGTAAACCGTTGCTTGTATCGGATTCTAAAATTTGCAATACTTTTTCTATGGGGAAAGGTGTTCACGTGGTGGATGAAGTGTTTTGGCGCGCCGATGGAAGTTGTTTTCCGTGTGAATACTTTTCATTTCCAATGCTCTCCAATGGTATCTGTGTCGGCGCTATGGTAACTTTTATCGACATTTCGGATAGGAAGCAGGCGGAGCAGGCTCTTATTGAGAGTGAAGAACGTTTTCGACGATATGTAAATTCAACATCCGATATTGTTTATATACTGGATTCCCAGCAGCGTCATACTGGCATTTACGGCGATTGGGCAGAAAGGATGGGGTATTCAAAGGAGTTCTTTATCGGGAAAACAATAGGAGAACTCATTGGAAAAGAGGCCGAACCGCACGAAATTGCCAATAGGGCCGCCCTTAAAGGTCAGTTTGTTGTATATGAATCACATAAGAAAATTCATGGCAAAAAGATTTTTATACAAACCTCTCTCTCTCCAATTTTCCAAGCCGGCGAGGTGGTTGGACTAATTGCGGTGGGAAGAGATATTTCCAATCTCGTTGAATCTCGGAAGATTATTAAAAATAGCGAAGCAGTCCTAAAAAAGTTAAATGCCACTAAGGATAAACTATTTTCCATTATTGCACACGACTTATACAACCCATTCAATACGATTTTGGGTTTCACCCATCTTCTCCAACAAAACATTAAGTGCTACGATGCCGCTAAAAGCGAATTATATCTAGATCATATCCAGGGAGCCACGAAGAATGCAGTTTTGCTTCTCGATAATTTATTGGATTGGTGGAAGGCACAGACTGGTAATCTTCGCTTTGTGCCCGAACATCTGTCTCTTTCTTTTATAGCTGGTGATGTCATTCAAAATCTAAATGCCTCTGCCATTCTTAAAACAATCACACTTAATTATGATGAGACCACGGCGATTACCATTTTTGCCGATTCAACTTTGCTGAAAACCATCATACGAAATCTTATTACAAACGCGATTAAGTTTACCCATCCCAATGGAAGCGTTAATATTTCTGCCATTCTTCTCGATGGATATGTGGAAATTAATGTTGCCGATAATGGCATTGGTATGGATAGCGCTACTTTGGCAAGGTTGTTTGTAGTTGGTGCGCATGAGTCAACACGCGGTACCGCCGCAGAGAAAGGTTCGGGCTTGGGGCTTATCCTTTGCAAAGAGTTCGTGGAAATGCACGGGGGCCGGATTTGGGCTGTAAGCACTCAGGGCAAGGGTAGTACCTTTAAGTTTACCATTCCCTATTAGGTTTTTGGAGGAGAAGTATTCTAGTTAGTTAAGTATTCAGTGAATAGTGATTAAAATATTAGAAACAAGAAGTTTAAATCAAAAAAGGCTGCCCGTTTGGGAAGCCTTTCAGTATTTATTCGTCTTTGGGGTCTATTAGACCTGGCCGAAGGAGTTTTGTGCGTTCAATGGCTTGTTTGTGCTGCCATTTTTCAATTTCCGCAAAATTACCGGAGAGTAAAATATCAGGAACCTTCCATCCATTAAAGTCAGCAGGCCGGGTATACACTGGGGGAGCCAGCAGGTTGTCCTGAAAAGAGTCCGTGAGCGCTGAAGTTTCGTCCGAGAGAACACCGGGAATAAGCCTGACCACCGAATCGACAATAACCGCTGCAGCTAATTCACCTCCCGAAAGCACATAATCGCCAATCGAGATTTCGCGGGTAACCATGTTTTCTCTAACGCGGTGATCGATTCCCTTGTAGTGGCCACATAGGATAAGTAAATTCTTTTTTGTGCTGAGCTGGTTCGCTAGTTGCTGAGTGAGCAGCTCCCCGTCGGGCGAAGTGTAAATAACTTCGTCGTAGGTGCGCTCTGCCATCAACTCCTGAAAGCATTCAAAGATGGGTTGAATCTTCAGAACCATTCCGGCATCGGGGCCAAAAGCGTAATCATCAACGGTTCTGCGCTTATCGTGGGTGTAGTCCCGCAGCGGATGAACCACTATTTCGGCTAGCCCCTTTTTTTGAGCACGGTGAATAATGGAATGTCCCAGTGGGCTCTCGAGTAGTTCTGGAAGAACCGAAACAATGTCAATGCGCATGCGTAGCTTGTTGATTGGAGGTTCGTGAAAATTCAGCACAAAAGTAACACCCTTTTGCCTCGTTACAAAACCTATACGGCTACATTCTGTAAGAAGATAAAGCCTATTTCCCGATTTTTCTAAAAAACTTTGAGTATTAACGCACAAATAGTTAATTTCGTCAGCTGAACGTTGACCCCGGGTTTTTTATGAGTTTATTGATTAATAATCTAGTTATTAGTCAAATAAGTTATGAAATTCCTGTTACACTATTTTAAAATAATGCGTGCCACATGGAAACAAATGAAATGAAAGACACTGTTCTAGGCGAAATGCCCGGTGAAAACCAACCTGCTACCGGCGATTCGTACACTCCTGAATCTTTGGAAACAACCGAAGAAACGACCAACGATGCAACAACCGACAATGTAAACAACCTGCACAGCGACGAAGTTGAAGAAACTTCCGTTGTAGAGCCTGTTGATTTCTCCGATGAGGAAGCCAATCTAGCCAGCACTGAAATAGGCGACGATGAACCCGAAGAGGAGTTCGATCACGGTCATGGTAAAGATTACTCTGGCTATTCAAAGGCCGAGATGATTATTGCAATTAAAGAGTTGGTAGAGAGTGGACAGGTTTTAAAGATACGGCGCGATATTGAAGGAATTAAGGTGGCGTTCTACAAAAGGAACAAATCTGATATTGATAAATTCCGTAAAGAGTTTATCGATGGAGGAGGTGTTCCAGAAGAATTTCAGGCTCCTCACGATGATTACGAAAACCAATTAAAGGATTATTTTACCCTATATAGAGAGAAAAGAACTAGCGAGAATATCCTCCAAGAAAAGTCAAAGGAGCAGAATCTAGATCTTAAGTTACACATTATTGAAGAGATTAAAACATTGGTTGATAGCCAAGAAAACTTCAACGATGTTTACAATAAGTTCCGTGATTTGCAGAAGCGGTGGAAAGAAATTGGCACGGTTCCTCAGGCTCGATTGAATGATCTCTATGAGAACTACAACTTTGTTGTGGAGCAGTTCTATGATTTTCTTAAGATAAACAAGGACCTTCGCGAACTCGAGTATAAGAAAAACTATGAAGCAAAGTTGGCTCTTTGCGAGCAGGCAGAAGCATTACTTGCCGATACGAACATCGTAAACTCCTTTAAAACTCTTCAGCACTTTCATGAGCTGTGGCGCGAAATAGGCCCTGTTGTTCACGAAGTTAAGGAGGTTATTTGGGATCGTTTTCGCGAGGTTACCACTCAAATAAATAAGAGGCATCAGGATTACTACGAAGGGCTCCGTTCCATTCAGAAACAGAACTTAGATGCAAAGGTTGCTATAAGTGAGAAAATTGAGACGATGACAACTCTCAATATCAATTCGCATAAAGAGTGGAATAAACGTTCAAATGAGCTGGTAGAGTTTCAAAAGCAATGGAAGAGCATTGGTTTTGCACCAAGGAAAGAAAACAACAAGGTTTATGATCGATTCCGTAAGGCATGCGATGCTTTCTTTGCTAAGAAACGTGAATTCTACAGCGAACTTAAGCGCGAAATGGAAACCAATGAGAAGCTTAAGTTGGAACTTTGCGAACAAGCTGAGGCCGTAAAGGATAGCATTGAATGGAGAAAGACCACCGAAAGCCTTATTACTCTCCAGAAACGCTGGAAGGAGATAGGACCTATTCCACGCAAGCACTCCGATGAAGTTTGGAAGCGTTTCCGTGCCGCTTGCGATGCCTTTTTTGTGCGCAAGGGTGAAAATTTCCGCTCTGCAGAAACTCAGTTCGATGAAAATCTGGTTCAAAAACTTGCCCTTATTGCCGAAATTGTGGCTTTTATTCCTGGTGGACAGCAAGACGAGAATTTTAAAAACCTCAAGGATTTTCAGCGTAGGTGGATCGAAATAGGTTTTGTGCCAATTAAGGAGAAAGAGAAAATTCAACTCGAATACCGCACGGCCCTCAACAAGCATTTCGATGCCCTTAAAATGGAGGAGTCAGACAGAACTTTGACGCGTTACAAGAGCAAGATTGAATCCATTCAATCTCACTCAAAGTCCGATTTTAGAGTTCGCAATGAGCGCGAAAAACTCTTTGTTCGCATTAAGCATCTCGACGCTGATATCCATCTATGGGAAAACAACATTGGTTTCTTTGCCAAATCTAAGGGTGCCGATGCGCTCGTTCGCGATGTGAATCAGAAGATCGAAAATGCGAAGAGTGAGATTAAATCACTTGAGGAGAAAATTCGGGTGATTGATGGCATGGACGATACTCAACAATAAGAAAAATATATATAATGAGCCAATCTACTAAATATATCTTTGTAACCGGCGGCGTAACCTCTTCGCTTGGAAAGGGAATTATTTCGGCGTCGTTGGCCAAACTCTTGCAGGCTAGGGGGTACTCGGTGACCATCCAGAAGCTCGACCCATATATTAATGTTGATCCGGGAACGTTAAACCCTTATGAGCATGGCGAATGCTATGTCACTGAGGATGGCGCTGAAACCGATTTGGATCTTGGGCATTACGAGCGGTTTATTAACCTGCACACCTCACAAGCCAACAACGTGACTACTGGTAGAATCTACCAATCGGTTATAAACAAGGAGCGTAAGGGCGAATATTTGGGAAAAACTGTTCAGGTGATCCCGCACATTACTGACGAGATTAAACGACGTGTAAAACTCCTGGGGACTAAGCACAAGTTTGATGTAGTTATTACGGAGATTGGCGGAACTGTGGGCGATATTGAATCCTTGCCTTACATTGAGGCTGTCCGACAGCTGAAATGGGAACTTGGTCCCACCAATTCATTGGTTATTCACCTTACTTTGGTGCCTTACCTTTCTGCTTCACGTGAGCTTAAAACTAAGCCCACACAGCACTCAGTGAAGTCTCTTTTGGAGTTAGGAATTCAACCCGATGTGCTCGTGCTAAGGACTGAGCATACCTTAACTCCAGATCTGAAGAAGAAGGTTGCCCTCTTTTGTAATGTAGATACCGAGTCGGTAATTGAATCGATCGACGTATCCACTATTTATGAGGTTCCTCTACTGATGCTCAAGGAGAATTTGGATACTATTGTTCTCCGCAAGTTAGCGATGCCGCTGGGCGAAGAGCCTCAGCTAAAAACGTGGAAGCAATTTGTTGCCAAGGTGAAAAATCCTAAGCAAGAAGTTAAGATTGCATTGGTTGGGAAATATGTGGAATTGCCGGATGCTTACAAGTCGATAATTGAGGCTTTTATTCATGCTGGTGCCGCTAATGAGTGCAAGGTGAAATTGGAACTAATTCACTCCGAGAGGTTGGAAAGCGAAAATGTAGCGGACCTCCTTAAGGGTATGAAAGGAATTCTTGTTGCACCAGGATTCGGTCATAGAGGAATTGAGGGAAAGATTGCAGCAGTGAAATATGCTCGCGAGAATAATATTCCATTCTTTGGGATATGTCTTGGGATGCAGTGTGCCGTGATCGAGTATGCACGCAATATTCTTGGCTTTGGTGATGCCAACTCTACCGAGATGGTTCGTCATACCAGCCATCCGGTTATTGACTTAATGGAGGAGCAAAAGAATATCATTGACAAAGGTGGTACAATGCGTTTAGGCGCTTATCCTTGCAACTTAACACAGGGAACAAAGGCGCAGCTGGCGTATGGTACCGAAGAGGTTTTTGAGCGCCACCGCCACCGTTACGAGTTCAATAATGCTTATCTGGAAGACTTCCGCAAGGCTGGGATGGTTCATTCTGGAATGAATCCCGACACAGGTTTGGTGGAGGTGGTTGAAATTCCAACCCATCGATGGTTTGTTGGTGTTCAGTTCCATCCGGAGTATAAGAGTACTGTGGTAAATCCACATCCTCTTTTTGTCGACTTTGTAAAAGCCGCCCTAAACGGGTAGCAAAATATTTAAGGATGTATTCCCAGAGGAAAGATCAGTAGTTCTTACTCGAATTTTGTAAACGAGATTAATCATTTCAAATGGATAAAAATACAATAATAGGTATTGTGATAGTAGGAGCCATCCTCATTGGCTTTAGTGTCTACAATGGAAAACAGGCAAAAGAATTTGCTGAGGCAAATCGCCGGCAAGATTCAATTGCTGCTGTTGAGGCCGCTAAACATGCACCCATCGTGGCTCCTGTCGATGCGCCTACTGCCTCCGAAATTCAGGCAAAAAGCGATAGCGCCCTTGTTAGCTCCATGGGAGCAAGTTTGGGCACCATGGGTAATGCCTTAAAGGGTGAAGAGTCGTTAATTGATCTCGAAAATGATCTAATTAAGGTTACCATTTCTAATAAAGGCGGACGAATATATTCCGTTGAATTAAAGGATTACAAGACCTTTAATGGTCAGCCTTTAGTCCTTTTTAATGGAAAGAATCAGGTATTTAGCATGAATCTTTTCTTAAAGGAAGCGGTTGAAACGGGTAAGTTTTACTTTACCCCCGATACTGATGCTAAGTTAATCACTCTGGCTGAAGGCGATTCTGTAAAGTCGATCACGATGCGTTTGCCTGTTGCCGATTCCAGCTTTGTCGATTACAAGTATACCTTGCGCAAGGGTAGCTATATGGTCGATTTTCAAGTGAACATGGTAAATATGGCGGGTATCATTTCGAAGCAAGCTACCAGCATCGATTTAAAATGGGAGGCCGATGCTAAGCAATTCGAAAAGGGTGCGTCAAACGAGAATAACTACACCTCGGTAGCATACATGCACTCCTCTATGGAGTTTGAGGAGTTGAGTGCCCGAAGTGATGAAAAATCAGAAACCGTTCCTACCCAAGTTAAGTGGGTTGCCTTTAAGCAGCAGTTCTTCTCTTCCATTATTCTTGCCGAAAAACCTTTTTCGAATATTGTAGTTGGTTTTACGAAGGATCAAAACCCTGCCGATAGCGTTCTTAAAAGAATGCATGCAAACCTCACCATTCCTTATTCGGCACAAGATAAGGGTCCAATAAACTTACAGTTTTACTTCGGTCCAAACCACTTCAATACCCTTTCGAGTTATGGACACGATTTCAATAAGTTGGTTTCTATTGGAAGTTGGATTGTTCGCTGGATAAACCGCTATGTGGTAATTCCCGTGTTCAACTTTTTGGGTTCTTATATTGCGAGTTATGGACTAATCATTTTGCTGCTCACACTTCTTCTAAAAGGTGTGCTAATGCCACTAACGTGGAAGTCCTATCTATCTTCCGCTAAGATGCGTGTATTAAAGCCTGAGGTCGATAAAATTGGATTGAAGTATCCAAAGAAAGAGGATGCAATGAAGAAGCAACAGGAGGTAATGAGCCTTTACAAGCGAGCGGGTGCAAGTCCACTTGGAGGGTGCTTACCTATGCTGCTCCAATTTCCTATCCTCATTGCGATGTTTCAGTTCTTCCCATCGTCCATTGAGCTGCGTCAGGAGAGTTTCCTTTGGGCAACCGACCTGTCATCGTATGATTCCATACTCCAATTGCCGTTCACAATTCCAATGTATGGCGATCATATTAGTCTGTTTACACTACTAATGGCAGTAGCACTCTTTTTTACTTCACGCATAAGCTACGCTCAAATGGGCGACACCAGCACACAAATGCCGGGAATGAAGTTCATGATGCTCTATATGATGCCTATCATGATGATTGTATGGTTCAATAACTACTCAGCTGGTTTGAGCTACTACTACTTCTTGTCGAATATGGTAACTCTTGGACAAACACTTATTATCCGTCGTTTTGTGGACGAAGAGGCATTGCTCGCTAAGCTACGGGAGAATGTAAAGAAGGCTCCTGCAAAAAAATCGAAGTTCCAACAACGACTCGAGGATATGGCGCGTCGCCAACAGGATATGAAGAAGGGTAAGTAATCTTTCTTCCATAATATTAAAGAGGCTGTCTTAAAAGGCAGCCTCTTTTTTTTAACGCACCATTCCACCCACTACGCAATACCCTTACCATCTAGTCACTCCTTTGGAGGAGCCGGAGGAGGTCGGTAACCTGCCTCGCAACCAACCCGGTGCCGTAGGCACCACATTATGGTAGTAATGGAACATTACAATCCAACACCGCGGCGCGCACCGCATTGGTCAAACGCACATAACATTATTCCGCCGCTTGGGCAACATCGTGATAAACGCACCTGAATACGATCTTTGGAGGAGCCGGAGGAGGTCGGTGAATTACCCAAACCTAACTGCACAAAAAAAGGCCACCCATCGGGCGGCCTTTTCTTGATTAATCTCTTTCACTATTCTTCTGGCTGCTTCATATTGTGCGAAACCATAGTAACGTCCTCATCATCTTCCAGGCGGCCTAGTAACTTCTCTATGTCGGCTATTTGTTCCTCATTCAACTCTTTAAAATCGGTTGGAATGCGCTCAAATTCGGCTGTAATGATTTCGAATCCGTTTTCTTCCAAGTATTTCTGTAGCGGGCCGTATGATTCATATTCACCATAAATAATCAAATCTTCCTCCTCAGTAAAGAGTTCCGAAACACCATAATCAATTAGCTCCAGCTCGAGATCTTCGGGATTAACCCCCTCTTTCCCCTTAACCTTAAAGTAGCACTTATGCTCGAACATAAAGTCTAAGCTGCCTGTAGTCCCAAGCGATCCGCCTGATTTTGTGAAATAACTGCGAACATTTGCTACGGTTCTAGTGGGGTTGTCCGTGGCGGTATCGGCAATAATGGCGATGCCATAAGGGCCATAGCCATGGTATGCTATCTCTTTAAAGTCGCCTTGATCTTTCGATGAGGCTTTCTTAATGGCTCTTTCAACATTTTCCTTTGGCATGTTTGCAGCCTTGGCATTCTGCATCAAAACCCGTAACCGTGGGTTGTTGGCCGCATCAGGTCCACCAGATTTAACTGCCACTGCAATCTCTTTTCCCAGCTTGGTAAAGGTGCGGGCCATGCTGCCCCAACGCTTTAACTTGCGAGCTTTTCTGAATTCAAACGCTCTTCCCATTTTGTATGTTCGTTTCAAATAATAAATGCGCCATAAAATTAACTCAACTTGCTTAAATACGAAGAATATTGGCTATTATTTTTAATAATTATTGCAGTTTCTGAAGGTATTCCAATATAATGCAACCGTGCACCATATAATGTGGATGCTGGTGTAACTACTATTTCCCCAATCTAAGGGCGGGAAAGGGAGTGTAAATTAAACTCTGGGGAGTGTAAATTAAACTCTGTCTGGTAATTTTCTTAGTATTCAAAACTACTGTTCCTTTTGCTTCCAAGACGTCTCCTTTTGCTCCTAAGATTCTTCCTTTTGCTTCCAAGGTTGATATTTCGGTGATATTGTGCCACTTGTTTCGGTGATGTTGTGCCACAAAAAAAGGGATGATTTCGTGACCAAATTTATGAATTAATTTGAGCTTTTTTCATCTTGTTTTTTCGCATTGACTCACCGGTTAATTCAATGCGGTGTGACGAGTGAACCATGCGGTCTAGAATTGCATCGGCAATGGTTCCTTCGCCAATTGTTTCATGCCAGTTTTTTACCGGTATCTGTGCGGCAATGATAATAGAAGTCTTGTCATACTTCTGTTCAACGATATCCATTAGGGCATTTCTTGCCGGATCGTC